>NZ_JAOCEA010000030.1:0-25137 GCF_029841165.1 Pseudomonas sp. GD03842
GTGCGGCACCCAGCCGGTGACGGCAATGGATTCTTTCTTGTTTTCAGCGCGGGTCAGTTCGGCAATCATGCCGGCGCCGGAACTCGCCTGAAGTTTGTAGCCGTCCAGGCCGTAATCCTTGATGGCCTGATCGGTTTTGATCATCACGCCTGAACCGGCGTCGATGCCGACGATCTTCTTCTTGAAGGAATCATCGGTCTTCAAATCGGCCACGGAGTTAGCTTTGACGTAGTCCGGCACGATGAGGCCGATTTTCGCGTCCTTGAAGTTCGGACCGTAGTCGGTGACCTTGTCCTTGTTCTTGGCCCAGTATTCGCCATGGGTCACAGGCAACCAGGCAGACAGCATCATGTCCAGCTTACCGGTGGCCACGCCTTGCCACATGATCCCGGCCGCCACGGCCTGGAGTTTCACAGGGTAGCCCAGCTTTTGCTGGATCACTTCGGCGGCCACGTTAGTGGTCGCTACGCTGTCAGACCAGCCGTCCACATAACCGATGCTCAGCTCGGGCTTGTCGGCGGCAAGGGCCAGCGTGGAACTGATGGCAAGCGCCAGCGCGGCACCTACGCCCAGGATATTTCGCATCTTCATCGTCACTTCCCCGGTAGTCCAGAACCCGACGGCGGTCGGGCTTCGTTAACGTTCTTATAAGACCGGGCGTTGCGCTCACATTTGGCGCAGCCCCCGACTTTCACGCCTCAACCACATGCCTGCGCAGCAGCGTTGGCTGCGTTGACGAAACGATCATCAACCCCCACCAACCTCGCCCCTTTCCTCTCTGCGACACTCAGACAGCGGGAAACGACATCACTAAGCCATCAACGACACACAGGTCGCAAAAGAGGCCGCAGTCCGTCCGAAAATTGCATGCCTGACAAAAGCCACTCTCTTGAGGCGCGCAATTGCCGCCCTAGCCCGCTTTTGCAACGCCCACCACCTCCCCCCTCAAACCGCCCCGCCGTTGTGCCTCGGTCGGCACTCGCGTCGGAAACACATTGTGTTACCGACGACGGCATTCCAAATCAGAATACGGGTAACACGGAAACAGAATAGGCATCTGCTTGACCTGCTCGTTGATCCAGATATTTACAACCCGTTGTTTTTTATAGTTTTTTAAAAAGTGGCACAGGTCCTGCTATCTCTGTCGCATAACAAGAACAAAATGTGAAAAACCAATAAAAATAAGATGAAACGGCTCTGACATAACAAGAACAACGGTACAGAGACGCAGCCAACTGATTTTTTTGGAGTAGATAGGCTTTACAGAGGCTTTGGCCTCGCAACCCGACCGAGAACGATAAAACTGCCACCAGGCAGCGGCCAGAACGGGTTGGATCACTTGCGTAAAGCGGGAGATCGAGGCAGATCAGCGCTCAAAAAAATACGTTCGCTCTTGAATCCCGGATGGGGATCACTGAACACGCGGTGAAGGGACGGTTGCCAAGAACAACAACAGATCGCCCTAAAACAATAAGAAAAGAGCACGTGCAACGATTTAAAGGGGAGCTTCGGCTCCCCTTTATGCTGTGCGTCATTCGATGAGCCACGCTGCCTAGGCAAGCGCAATCGCGGCATCCCATCGAACGCCCTCCGATCACTGATGCCCTCTCCCCAGCACGCCCGCGCCATACCAGGCTCGCCCCACGACGTCGCGCACATTTAAAGCACAACCCGACACGCCAACCGTGCCAGAACGTGTATTGTCGCCTAGGATTTGCAGGGGGAACGGCCGGGTGTAAATGCAGATTGCCATTACGGCACTTTTATCATTGCCCTCCTGTCATAGCCTGCGTATTTCAACAGCACTTCTTTCCCAAGGGATTTAGTCATGCTTCGTTTTCTACGCCTCGCCGCCCTCTCTGGCGGCCTGCTCTTGAGTGCGTCCGTGATGGCGGTCGACGTCGATCCGTCCAGCTATGGCTTCCCTCTGACCAACCCTTTCGAAGCGACCATCGCCACCACCCCGCCTGATTTGCGCGCCAAGGTGCCCGAAGACGCGGACATCGATCAGGACGATTACAGCCTGACGTTGCGCCCGGACCGGGAATTCACCTTGCCGGACAACTTCTGGGCCGTGAAGAAATTGCGCTACCGCCTGGCCAAGCAGGACCATCCGGCGCCGCTGATCTTCCTGATCGCGGGCACCGGCGCGCCGTACAACAGCACCCTCAATGAATACCTGAAGCGCCTGTATTACGGAGCTGGGTACAACGTCGTGCAGCTTTCCTCGCCGACCAGCTACGACTTCATGAGTGCGGCGTCCCGCTTCGCTACACCCGGCGTGACCAGCGAGGACGCTGAAGACCTCTACCGCGTGATGCAGGCGGTCCGCGCCCAGCAAAGCAAACTGCAAGTGACAGAGTATTACTTGAGTGGTTACAGCCTGGGCGCACTGGATGCAGCGTTCGTCAGCAAACTGGACGAGACCCGCCGCAGTTTCAATTTCAAGAAAGTGCTGCTGATCAACCCGCCGGTGAACCTCTACACCTCAATCACCAATCTGGACAAACTGGTGCAGACCGAGGTCAAGGGCGTCACCAACAGCACCACCTTTTATGAGCTGGTGCTGCAGAAGCTGACACGTTACTTCCGCGAAAAAGGCTATATCGACCTCAACGATGCGTTGCTCTATGACTTCCAACAGTCCAAGCAACACCTGTCCAATGAGCAGATGGCAATGCTGATCGGCACCTCGTTCCGCTTCTCTGCCGCCGACATCGCCTTCACCTCCGACCTGATCAACCGTCGAGGGCTGATCACCCCGCCCAAGACGCCCATCAGCGAAGGCACCAGCCTGACGCCGTTCCTCAAGCGCGCGCTGCAATGTGATTTCGACTGCTACGTCACCGAACAGGTCATCCCGATGTGGCGCGCCCGCACCGATGGGGGAAGCCTGCTGCAACTGGTCGATCAAGTCAGCCTTTATGCGCTGAAGGACTACCTGAGCACCAGCAAGAAAATCGCCGTGATGCACAACGCCGACGACGTGATCCTCGGCCCGGGCGACCTCGGATTCCTGCGCAAGACTTTCGGCGATCGCCTGACCGTTTATCCTTACGGCGGTCATTGCGGCAACATGAACTATCGCGTCAACAGCGACGCCATGCTGGAGTTTTTCCGTGGCTAAACGTCTATTGCTCATCGCCGCCCTGCTCTGTGCCGGCGCCGTACATGCGGCCGACGCGCCGATCGTTTCCCAGGCAGCGCCGGTCAAGCGGGTCGAAACCCCAGACGGTTTCACCGAGCCGCTCAAATCGCTGAAATTCAACCCGGGGCTGGACCAGCAGGAATTCGAGCGTTCGACGCTCAATGCCCTCACCGTCTACGACCCGCTGGAATCGTGGAACCGCAGGGTCTACCACTTCAACTACCGCTTCGACGAATGGGTGTTCCTGCCCGTGGTCAATGGCTACAAGTACATCACCCCCAGCTTCGTCCGCACCGGCGTCAGCAATTTCTTCAGCAATCTGGGCGACATCCCTAACCTGCTGAACAGCCTGCTTCAGTTCAAAGGCAAACGTTCGATGGAAACCACCGGCCGATTGCTGATCAACACCACGTTGGGTATCGCTGGGCTCTGGGACCCGGCGACCAAGATGGGCTTGCCCAAGCAGAACGAGGATTTCGGCCAGACGCTTGGCTTCTACGGGGTGCCGGCCGGTCCGTACTTCGTCCTGCCGATCCTGGGGCCCTCCAACTTCCGTGATACCGGCGGACTGGTGTTCGATTTTACCGCCGAATCGCAGATCAACTTCCTGAACGTTTCGCAGGTCAGCGAAGACCACCCGGAGATCTATCTGCTACGCGCCATCGACAAGCGCTATACCACCAGCTTCCGGTATGGGCAGATGGATTCGCCCTTCGAGTATGAGAAAGTCCGGTACGTGTACACCGAAGCGCGGAAACTGCAGATTTCCGAGTGACCTCCTGTCAGCGACGCGGTCGACAGGCCGTGTCGCTGAAGCGAACTCATTCAGCTATTCGATAAATTCCCTGCAAAATCGTCAACCATTCATCGCCTCGACCGGCATACCATAAGCGCCATTCCTACCCCATTCTGGAGTGAGCCTCATGACTCAATATCGCAAAGTGCTGTCCATGCAGAGCGGCCAGCCGGCTTCGGACGGCGCAGGCGTCAAGCTGACTCGTGTATTCGGCGGCCCCGGCGTCGAAGCGTTCGACCCCTTCCTGATGCTCGATGAATTCGGCTCCGACAAAGCCGATGATTACATCGCCGGTTTTCCGCCCCATCCGCACAGGGGTTTCGAAACCGTGACGTACATGCTCGAAGGGCGGATGCGCCACGAAGACCACATGGGTAACGTGGGTCTGCTCCAGGGCGGAGGTGTGCAGTGGATGACCGCAGCCCGTGGCGTGATCCACAGCGAAATGCCCGAGCAGGAAGAAGGCGTGATGCGCGGCTTTCAGCTGTGGCTGAACCTGCCGGGCAAATCCAAGATGGGCAAGGCCGGTTACGACGATATTCAGCCGGAGCGCATTCCTCGAATCACCACTGCGCAAGGCGTAGAGGTCGTCGTGATCGCCGGAACGTTCAACGACGGGCAGGTGCAGCAGGCCGGCGCCGTTCAACGCCCGGATACAGAACCGCACTATTTCGATTTCCACATCCCGGCCGGCAAAGCGATTCGTCCAATCGTTCCTGAAGGCCACCGAGTTTTGCTGTACGTGTATGAAGGGGAAATCGAGATTGCCGGGCAATCGCAAAACCTCGGCAAGAGCCGCTTGGCCCGGCTGTCGGAGCACGGCGAGCTGCAGTTGAGCTCATCGAGCGGCGCTAAGGTGCTGTTGATTGCAGGCAAACCAATTGGCGAGCCCATCGTGCAATACGGCCCCTTCGTGATGAACACGCGAGAAGAGATCGAGCAGGCATTGCGGGATTTTCGCGATGACAAGCTGACTGCGTAAAGCAGGATTGACGCCTGATGGGTAGGAGCGCGCTTGCCCGCGATGGCGGTGTGTCAGTCAGTACTCTTTGACCAGACGCACCGCCATCGCGGGCAAGCGCGCTCCTACCCATCAGGCATCAGGCATCAAGGCGTCAGGCATCAAGCCATCAAGCCATCAAGCCAGTCGCAAAAACCGCAGCAATTCGTCCTTCTGGGCCATCGCATCGCGACGGCCCAGTTCGATCAATTCGCTGCAATAACCCGACTCGAACAACAGGTAACTCAGTACCCCTGCCCCGCTGCTCTTGGTCGCGCCCGGGCCACGCAGGAAGGTGCGCAGCGCAGGAGGCAGTTCGCGGCGATGGCGGGCGGCGATTTCGTCCAGCGGCTGGCTCGGGGAAATCACCAGCACCTCAACCGGCGACAGCGACTGCATCGTGGACGACTCCGACACCGGGGACGAAGGCCGCGTAGCCACCGGCATCATGGCGCTGAGCAGGTTGAGCCGCTCCAGCAACTCGATATCACTTTCCAGGCTGTCGATGAAGGTGCTGTTGAGCATGTGCCCGCCGATCTGTGCCAGGCTCGGCTGGGTACCGCTGACCGGACGCTTCGCCGCCAGATGAGCACCGGGCCCGCGCGGGTTGCCGCTCACCCCCACCACCAGCACACGATTAGCCCCCAAGTGCAGCGCCGGGCTGATGGGGGCCGACTGCCGCACAGCGCCATCGCCGAAATACTCGTCATCCAGCTTGACCGGTGCGAACAGCAGCGGAATCGCCGAACTGGCCAGCAGATGATCGACCGTCAGCCGCGTGGGCAAACCTATCCGGCGATGGCGCAGCCATGAGGCGATGCTGCCTTTGCCTTGGTAGAAGGTGACTGCCTGCCCGGACTCGTAACCGAACGCGGTGATCGCAACGGCGTGCAAATGCCGCGCCTCGATGGCTTCTTCAATGCCTTCGAGGTTCAGCCGCTTGGTGAGCAATTCTTTCAAGGGCGCGCTGTTGAGCAACGCCACCGGCACTTGCTCGCGGCCTACGCCGAGCAGGCTGCGAATGAAGAATCGAGCGGCCTGACGAATCACCCCGGCCCAGTCACTGCGCAGCACCTGGTGGCTACGAAAGCTTTGCCAGAAATCGGTGAGCTCATGGATGGCCGTGCGGAAGTGGGTCGCACCGCTGGCCAGTTTGACGGCATTGATCGCGCCAGCCGAGGTGCCGACGATCACAGGAAACGGGTTCTTGGCCCCGACCGGCAGCAGATCGGCGATGCCGGCGAGCACGCCCACCTGATAGGCTGCCCGGGCGCCTCCCCCCGACAGAATCAGGCCGGTCACCGACTCGACCCCGGACAGACCACTGGAAGCGCTGTTGGCTGCTTGTTGTTCTGTTGCGCTTGTCGTCATAACACCCGGTTCTCGGTATCAACCACGCTTGGTGTAGAGCTTGGGCTCGCCCGGCGGTCGGCTCTTGAACCGGCGATGCGCCCATAGGTATTGCTCGGGACAGGCGGTGACCGCTTGCTCGACCCACTGATTGACCCGCACGCAGTCCGCTTCATCGCTTTCGCCCGGGAAGTCGGCAAACGGTGGGTGAATCACCACTTTGTAGCCGCTGCCATCGGCCAGCCGTTCCTGAGTGAACGGCACCACCAGGGCGCGCCCGAGGGTCGCGAACTTGCTGGTGGCAGGCACCGTGGCCGCTTGAATGCCGAACAGTGGCACGAAGAGACTCTGCTTGGCGCCGTAGTCCTGATCCGGTGCATACCAGATTGCACGCCCCTTGCGCAGTTGTTTGATCATGCCGCGCACATCTTCGCGCTCGACGGCGATCGAATCCAGGTTGTGCCGCTCGCGCCCACGCCGCTGAACGAAGTCGAACACCGGGCTCTTGTGCTCCCGGTACATGCCGTCGATGGTGTGTTGCTGGCCGAGCAGCGCGGCACCGATTTCCAGGGTGGTGAAGTGCAACGCCATCAGAATCACCCCTTGCCCTTGTTCGTGCGGGCGCTTGAGGTGTTCCAGACCTTCGATGTGGGCCAGTTTGGCCAAGCGCTGCGGGCTCCACCACCAACTCATGGCCATTTCAAAAAAGGCGATGCCGGTGGACGCGAAGTTTTCCTTGAGCAGGCGCTTGCGTTCGGCTTTGGAATACTGCGGGAAGCACAGCTCCAGATTGCGAGCGGCGATGGTGCGGCGGTCGGTTGCGAAGAAGTACATCACCCAGCCGAGCGCGCGGCCGATGGCCACGAGCGCGCGAAACGGCAATTGCACCACCAGCCAGAGCACGCCCAGGCCCAGCCACAGTGGCCAGAAGCGGGGATGAAGAAAAAGGGCTCGAAAACGCGGGCGATCCATTACAGCTTCCATCAGGGCAAAGGCGGGCATTCTACATGGGTTCGAGCACAATCGTGACGCCCTGTCGGTGGCCAGCGCGGTGCCACTCCCTTGCGGCTGACCGGCGATCTCGTTATAAGTCTCGGCACTTTTAGCGACAAGCCGCTGTATGCCGACATGAGCCAAATCGATTTGCAAGACAAGGATCCCGTGTTTCAGTTGAAGGGCAGCATGCTGGCCATCACCGTGCTGGAACTGGCGCGCAACAACCTCGAAGCGCTGGATGGTCAGTTGGCGGCCAAAGTCGCCCAGGCACCGAACTTCTTCAGCAACACCCCGCTGGTGCTGGCGCTCGACAAGCTGCCGCCCAATGAAGGCGCGATCGACCTGCCCGCCATGATGCGGGTTTGCCGCCATCACGGCCTGCGCACCCTGGCCATCCGCGCCAATCGCATCGAGGACATCGCCGCCGCCATCGCCATCGACCTCCCCGTCCTGCCGCCCTCCGGAGCTCGGGAGCGCCCGCTCGATCCGACGGAAGGCGAGGTCAAGAAAAAGCCCGAAGTGGTGCAAAAGCCTCCCGAGCCCGTGATCAAGCCGACCAAGATCATCACCGCGCCGGTGCGCGGTGGGCAGCAAATCTACGCGCAAGGCTCAGACCTGGTGGTGATTTCCTCGGTCAGCCCCGGTGCGGAACTTCTCGCCGATGGCAACATCCATGTTTACGGCCCCATGCGGGGTCGGGCGCTGGCGGGCATCAAGGGGGATACCAAAGCCCGCATTTTCTGCCAGCAGATGGTGGCGGAACTCATCTCCATCGCCGGGCAATACAAGGTTTCCGAAGACCTGCGCAGGGATCCACTGTGGGGGGCCGGGGTACAGGTCAGTCTGTCCGGCGACGTGTTGAACATCACCCGTCTTTAACGGATACTGCGCCATTTTCAAAGCAACGCTGATTCGTCGTGAAATCGATGCAAAGGATGTGAAAAATCCGGAGAAACTGCGGCTTTTCTCCAACATGTAGGCCTTCACCGGCTGAACGTTTCCATCTTAGCGTGTCTATCTCGGCATCCGGCGGGGCGCTTCAGGGACTCAACGTCCTTTTCCTCTAGGGGTGATACACCTTGGCCAAGATTCTCGTGGTTACATCCGGCAAGGGTGGTGTGGGCAAGACCACCACCAGCGCCGCTATCGGTACCGGTCTCGCGCTGCGCGGCCACAAAACAGTCATCGTCGACTTCGACGTCGGTCTGCGTAACCTGGACCTGATCATGGGTTGCGAGCGTCGCGTGGTGTACGACTTCGTCAACGTGGTCAACGGCGAAGCCAATCTTCAGCAGGCCCTGATCAAGGACAAGAAGATCGAAGGCCTGTATGTCCTCGCCGCGAGCCAGACCCGCGACAAGGAAGCGCTGACCAAAGAAGGCGTGGAAAAAGTCCTGATGGAACTCAAGGAATCCTTCGAGTACATCGTCTGCGACTCCCCAGCCGGTATCGAAACGGGCGCTCACCTGGCGATGTACTTCGCTGACGAAGCGATCGTCGTGACCAACCCTGAAGTCTCCTCCGTGCGCGACTCGGACCGCATGCTCGGCCTGCTGGCCAGCAAATCCCGCCGTGCCGAACGCAACGAAGACCCGATCAAGGAACACCTGCTCCTGACCCGCTACAACCCTGAGCGCGTAAGCAAGGGCGAAATGCTGGGCGTGGAAGACGTCAAGGAAATCCTGGCCGTGACCCTGCTCGGGGTAATTCCTGAATCCCAAGCGGTGCTCAAGGCTTCCAACCAGGGCGTGCCTGTCATCCTCGATGACCAGAGCGATGCCGGCCAGGCGTACAGCGATGCTGTCGACCGCCTGTTGGGCAAAGATCGCGAGCACCGTTTCCTGGACGTACAGAAAAAAGGATTTTTCGAACGCCTGTTCGGGGGTAACTAATGAACATTTTTGACTTCTTTCGTGCCAACAAAAAGCCTAGTACCGCGTCGGTTGCGAAAGAGCGTCTACAGATCATCGTGGCGCACGAACGCGGCCAACGCAGTACCCCGGACTACCTGCCCGCTCTGCAGAAGGAGTTGGTCGAGGTGATTCGCAAATACGTCAAGATCGACGACGACAAGGTCCAGGTTGCGCTCGACAACGAGGGCAGCTACTCGATCCTGGAACTCAATATCACCCTGCCGGATCGTTGATTCGAAAAGGCTGCCGCCACGGCGGCTCGGGCGCTCGCATCCCTTGACCGGGAGGAGTGACCGAGCCGCCGTTGGCGTTTGCTGTACGCCTGTTTTTTGCCATGAGGCTGGTTCAATGCCGCTGTCCAACGTTCACATCCTCCATCAGGACGACGCCGTGCTGGTGGTGAACAAACCTACCTTTCTGCTCTCCGTCCCCGGTCGCGCTGACGACAACAAGGATTGCCTGATCACCCGCCTGCAGGAAAACGGCTACCCTGAGGCGCTGATCGTCCACCGGCTGGACTGGGAAACGTCCGGGATCATTCTGCTGGCCCGCGACCCGGACACTCATCGCGAGCTGTCTCGGCAATTTCATGATCGAGAAACCGAAAAGGCCTACACCGCGCTGGCATGGGGACAACCGGCACTGGACAGCGGCAGCGTCGACCTGCCCCTACGCTACGACCCGCCCACCAAACCTCGGCATGTGGTCGATCACGAACACGGCAAGCACGCGCTGACTTTCTGGAAAGTCCTGGAGCGTCATGACACCCATTGCCGCGTGGAGCTGACGCCCATCACCGGGCGCTCCCATCAATTGCGAGTGCACATGCTCTCTATCGGTCACCCCTTGTTGGGCGACGGGCTGTATGCGCATCCGCAAGCGCTGGCCGCGTACCCGAGGCTGTGCCTGCATGCCAGCATGCTGACCTTCACCCATCCGGTGACCAAAGAGCGGATGCGGTTTGAGTGTCCGGCGCCGTTTTGAGGTTCGCTTGAGATCGCAACGTTGATGCCCTTCGGGGCTGTCGCGGGCAAGCGCGCTCCTACATTTGTTGCAACGTGCCGCATTCTGATGGACCGAGTTGTTTGCCTGAAAGCCTGGCTACCCGCGCGTTCTGTCAGGCCATGGCACGTTTGAGCCAATGTAGGAGCGCGCTTGCCCGCGACAGGCCTGAAGGGCATCCATGTAGCGGCCTCAAGCCAAGCCCTCCCCACTCGCCCCCACCCGCATACGCCTGTAAACTCCCGCCATTGCTGTCTGGAGTAACTTATGCGCGAAGAGTTGAACCAAGGCCTGATCGATTTTCTCAAGGCCTCTCCCACCCCGTTTCATGCCACCGCCACTTTGGTGCAACGTCTGGAAGGCGCGGGGTTCCACCGTCTGGACGAGCGCGAGCCTTGGCATGTCGAAGCCGGGGGCCGCTATTACGTCACCCGTAACGACTCCTCGATCGTCGCCTTCAAAATGGGCCGGCTGTCACCTTTGATCGGCGGCATCCGCCTGGTCGGCGCTCACACCGACAGCCCCTGCCTGCGCGTCAAGCCACAGCCTGAATTGCAACGGCAGGGTTTCTGGCAACTGGGCGTCGAAGTCTATGGCGGCGCCCTGCTCGCTCCATGGTTCGACCGGGACCTCTCTCTGGCAGGCCGCGTCACCTTTCGCCGCGACGGCAAGGTCGAAAGCCAGCTGATCGACTTCAAGCTGCCCATCGCGATCATTCCCAACCTGGCCATTCACCTCAATCGCAGCGCCAACGAGGGCTGGCCGATCAACCCGCAGAACGAGCTTCCACCCATCGTGGCGCAGATCGCCGGCGATGAGCGGCCCGACTTCCGTGCCCTGCTGACCGATCAACTGGCACGCGAGCATGGCCTGAACGCCGACGTGGTGCTCGACTACGAGCTGAGCTTCTACGACACCCAGAGCGCAGCGGTCATCGGCCTCAATGGCGACTTCATCGCCGGCGCGCGGCTGGACAACCTGCTGTCGTGCTTCGCGGGCCTGCAAGCGTTGCTCAATGCCGACGGTGAGGAAACCTGCGTGCTGGTGTGCACCGACCACGAAGAAGTCGGTTCGACCTCCGCCTGCGGTGCCGACGGCCCGATGCTCGAACAAATACTGCAACGCGTGTTGCCGGACGGCGACGACTACGTGCGGGCGATCCAGAAGTCCTTGCTGATCTCGGCGGACAACGCCCACGGCGTGCACCCGAACTACGCGGACAAACACGATGGCAATCACGGACCCAAGCTCAACGCCGGCCCGGTGATCAAGGTCAACAGCAATCAGCGATACGCCACCAATAGCGAAACCGCCGGGTTCTTCCGCCATCTGTGCATGGCCGAAGAAGTGCCGGTGCAAAGTTTCGTGGTGCGCAGCGACATGGCTTGCGGCTCGACCATCGGCCCGATCACCGCTGGCCATTTGGGCGTGCGCACCGTTGACATCGGCCTGCCGACCTTCGCCATGCACTCGATCCGTGAACTGGCTGGCAGTCAGGATCTGGCGCACCTGGTGAAAGTACTGACCGCGTTCTACGCCAGCGCCGAACTGCCATAAGCGGCGCCGGCGCAGGCGGATAGCGTGGCCTGGACGCCCTTCTCCCACCCCAATGGCGCTGCCCGCTTCGAGGTTGATGACCCGGTGACTGCCTTTTCCCGCTCCGTCTTGCGTGTGTTAGTGATCTGCCTGTTGCTGCTCCCACTGGGGCCGCTGCAGGCAGCCGGTCTGCCCGGCCTGCTGGGTGGCGGCGACAAAGCTCAACCTAAGGCACAGGAACCGTTGGCCCAATCGCTGGACGAAGTCATCGCGTCACTGGAGAACGATCAACAGCGCGCGCAGTTGCTGGCCGACCTGAAGAAGCTGCGTGATGCCACGAAAAAAGCCCAGCCCGCTGCCGAGCAGGGGGTGCTGGGCCTGATCGGCAGCAGCCTGTCGACCTTCGAGAAGCAGTTCACCGGTGAAGACAGCCCGCTCAGTCGCTGGGGGGAGGAGGTGACGCTCGCGGAACAGGAGCTGATGGCACTGATGCTGCCCGCCAACCAGTGGTGGCCGATCATCTTCGGCTTTGCCGTGGTGATCGCCCTCTGGAGCCTGCTGGCGGCGGCCTTGATCTGGCTCAGCCACCGTGTCCGCGTGCGCTTCGGGTTGTCCGAGGAGCTTCCGCAACACCCGCGCCCTATCGACATGTTGCGGTTTGCCTTGCGCAAGCTCGGCCCCTGGTTGATTGCCCTGGTCATCACGGTATACCTGAGCTATTCGCTACCGCCTTCACTGGGGCGCGATCTGGCGATGGTATTGGCTTACGCGCTGGTGGTGGGGACGCTGTTCTCGGCCATCTGCGTCATCGCATTTTCGCTGATCGACGGCCCCCATCGGCATCAGGCGCTGCACATTCTGCGTCATCAGGCGTTCCGCCCACTGTGGTGGATCGGCAGCTTTGCGGCATTCGGTGAAGCATTGAGCGATCCTCGGCTGATCGCCAGCCTCGGCGTGCATCTGGCGCATACCACGGCCACGATGGCCAATGTCATGGCCGCAGTGTCCACCGGCCTTTTCATCATTCGCTTCCGCCGTCCGATCGCCCATTTGATTCGCAACCAGCCACTGGCCCGGCGCCTCAAGCGCCGCGCGCTCAGCGACACCATCGAAATCGTCGGCAGCTTCTGGTTCGTGCCCGCGCTGGTGCTGGTTGGGGTTTCGCTGTTCGCCACGTTCTTCTCGGCGGGCGATACCAGCACCGCCTTGCGCCAATCGTTGATCTGCACGGTACTGCTGGTGCTGTGCATGGTGATCAACGGCCTGGTGCGGCGACGCGCGCAGAAACCCGCTCACGGCCACAAGCGCCATGCGCTGTATTCGGAGCGATTGAAGGGCTTTTTCTACACGGTCGTGCACCTGTTGGTGTGGTTGGTATTCATCGAACTGGGCCTGCGGGTCTGGGGTTTGTCGCTGATCCGCTTTTCCGAAGGCGATGGCCATGACATCAGCATACGGGTCGTCGGCCTGGCGACCACACTGATGTTCGCCTGGCTGGTCTGGATTCTGGCCGACACGGCGATCCACCACGCGCTGACCCGTTCGCGCAAAGGCCTGGCGAACGCGCGTGCGCAAACCATGATGCCGCTGATCCGCAACATTCTGTTCGTGACCATTTTCATTATCGCGGTGATCGTCGCGCTGGCGAACATGGGCATGAATGTCACGCCGCTGCTGGCCGGTGCTGGTGTGATCGGCCTGGCCATCGGCTTCGGTGCGCAATCGCTGGTGGCCGACCTGATCACCGGGCTGTTCATCATCATCGAGGACTCGCTGGCCATCGATGACTATGTCGACGTGGGCGGACACCTGGGCACGGTCGAGGGTCTGACGATCCGCACCGTGCGGCTACGGGACATCGACGGCATCGTTCACACCATTCCGTTCAGCGAAATCAAGAGCATCCAGAACTACTCGCGGGAATTCGGCTATGCCATTTTCCGCATCGCCATCCCCTCGAACATGAACATCGACGACGCCCTGAAAATGGTCCGCGACGTGGGTCAGAAAATGCGCGCTGACCCGCTTCAGCGGCGCAACATCTGGTCACCGCTGGAAATTCAGGGCGTCGAAAGTTTCGATTCGGGTAACGCGATCCTGCGTGCCCGTTTCAAGACGGCGCCGATCAAACAGTGGGAGGTGTCGCGAGCGTTCAACCTGGCGCTCAAACGCTATCTGGACGAGGCCGGCATGGACCTGGCCACGCCGCGCCTCAACGTGCAGGTCAGCACCAGCGGTGCAAGCGTGAGCGCGGTGCGAGGGAAGAAGGAAGATTAATCTGTTGATTGTTGTGGGAGCGCGCTTGTCTCTGGGCAGACGCAGATCGTCCGAATGCGGTCCAGAGACAAGCGCGCTCCTACGGCTCCGGGCAGAAGCAGATTACGGCGCAGACGACGCCGTCGCGTTGCCATTGACCATCGCCGCGAAACGCGCTTTGTTGGCCGCGTAATACTCGGCCACAACCTTGTCCGCCGAGCTTTCCCGGGCTTTGAGCATCAGGGTTTGCAGGTCCGTAGCCGGGATCGAGTAGTGCGCGAAGAACTGCGCGACTTGCGGGTACTGCTCGCTGAAGCCCTTACGCGCCACCGCGTGGATCTGCTCAGCGCCACCGAACAAATGGTCCGGATCATCCAGATACCGCAGCGGGTATTTGGAGAACATCCAGTGCGGGCTCCAGGCGTTGACCAATGACCACTTGCCACGCTTGAGGTTGCGGTCCAGCTCGCTGAGCATCCCGCTCTCGGACGAAGCGACCATTTTGTATCCGACGATTTTCTTGTCGTTGAGGACCTTCTCGGTGAGTTTGTACTGGCCGTTGCCGACTTCCGACGTGAAGATTTTCCCGTCGAATTTAGCGGCGATCCCAGGTTTGTTCAGGTCGGCCAAGCTGCTGACTTCACTCTGCGGAACGATGTCCGGCACCGCCATGCCGATACGCCCTTCATACAGCACGCCAAGGTCCTCCAGCTTGTCCCGGTATTTGTCCCAGAACGCTTTGTGCGTGCCCGGCAACCAGACCATCGGGATCAAGTCGATGTTGCCGTTGGCCACGGCCTGAAACTGAATGCCGATGTCAGCCTGCACCAGTTTCACCGGCTGCTTGAGCTGGTCTTCGAGCACCACGTTCGCCAGTTTGACGGCGATCTCGGTGTCCGACCAGTTGACCCAGCCGATGCGCACCGGCGGCTGGTCCGCCGCCTGCGCGAACAGACTCGCCGTCGCCAGCGCGACCCCTGCAAACCAGCCAATACGTTTTTTCTTATGCGGTGAATGAGCAACCATCGTGCATCTCCCCTTTCGTGTATGGGTGTCTCTGGGTGTGGCAGTGAAAGCGGTGGATCGCGCCGGTCTGAGCCGGCTGGTTGGGCCAATCTTATCCACACAGTTGTTGGGGACGCAAGCGAAATGTACATAGGCGTCAACTGATATTGACACCTGTGTACATTCCTCTTAGTTTCATCTGCAACCGAGCCTGATGTCGACCCGAGGAGCGCAACACGATGTCCAGCGATCCACTGCTGCAGCCCTACACGATCAAGCACCTGACCCTGAGAAACCGCATCATCACCACGTCCCATGAACCGGCGTATCCGGTGGACGGCATGCCAAAAGACCTGTATCGCGCCTACCACGTCGAGCGCGCCAAGGCCGGGGTCGCCTTGACCATGACCGCAGGCTCCGCAGCGGTGTCGCGGGACAGCCCACCCGTGTTCAACAACGTGCTCGCGTACAAGGATGAAGTGGTCGGTTGGCTCAAGGACCTGACCGATGAATGCCACGAACACGGCGCGGCGGTGATGATCCAGCTCACCCACCTGGGGCGTCGGACCCGCTGGGACAAGGCGGACTGGCTACCGGTGGTGTCGCCCTCCCACCGACGCGAAGCGTCCCACCGCTCTTTCCCTAAACGACTCGAAGACTGGGACATCCAGCGCATCATTCAGGACTACGTCGACGCCGCCGAACGGATGAAGGCCGCTGGCATGGACGGCCTTGAGCTGCAAGCCTATGGCCATTTGATGGACCAGTTCTGGTCGCCGCTGACCAACACCCTCGAAGGCCCCTACGGCGGGCCGTTGGAAAACCGCCTGCGCTTCACCTTCGATGTTCTGCGTGGCATCCGCCAGCGGTGCGGTGAGGATTTCCTGCTGGGCGTGCGCTACACCGGCGACGAGGACCTGCCGGGAGGATTCGGCGCCGAGGAAGGCATCGCCATCTCGCAGATGCTCAAGAACAGCGGCCTGGTGGATTTCCTCAACGTGGTCAAAGGCCATATCGACACCGACGCCGGGCTCACCGACGTCATTCCCATTCAAGGCATGCGCAATTCCCCACATCTGGACTTCGCCGGTGAAGTTCGCGCCGCAACAGGCTTCCCCACCTTTCACGCGGCGAAGATCCCGGACGTCGCCACCGCCCGCCATGCGGTGGCGTCCGGCAAGGTGGACATGGTCGGCATGACCCGGGCGCACATGACCGACCCCCACATCGTGCGCAAGATCATCGAAAAGCGTGAAGAGGACATTCGCCCTTGCGTAGGCGCCAATTACTGTCTGGATCGGATCTATCAGGGTGGCGCAGCCTACTGCATCCACAATCCGTCGACCGGGCGTGAAACCACCCTGCCCCACGACATTCCCAAGGCTGCCGTGAAACGCAACGTCGTGGTCATCGGTGCCGGGCCTGGAGGCCTCGAGGCGGCGCGGGTGGCGGGCGAGCGCGGACATGACGTCACGGTGCTGGAGGCGGCCGACCGGCCCGGTGGGCAGATTCGCCTCACGGCGTTGAGCGAACGCCGACGCGAGATGATCAGCATCATCGACTGGCGGATGGCCCAGTGCGAGCGGCTGGGGGTGAAATTCCGTTTCAACACCTGGGCCGAAGCGCAGACCGTGATCGACTTGGAACCGGACGTGGTCATCGTGGCCACGGGCGGCCTGCCGGACACAGAAGTGCTGAAGGAAGGCAACGAGTGGGTGGTTTCTGCCTGGGACATCATTTCCGGCGACGTGAAGCCAGGCAAGAACGTGCTGATCTTCGATGACGCCGGCGACCACGCGGCCCTGCAGGCTGCCGAGGTGATCGCCCAAAGCGGCGCCCGGCTGGAGATCGTCACGCCAGACCGGGCGTTTTCACCGGAGGTCATGGCGATGAACCTGGTGCCCTACATGCGCAGCCTGCAAGATCTGGACGTCGTGTTCACGGTCACCTACCGCGTTGAAGCCGTGCAGAAGCGGGACGGCAAGCTGGTTGCAGTCTTCGGCAGCGATTACGGCAAGGTCAACAAGGAGCGGATCGTCGATCAGGTGGTCATCAACCACGGCACATTACCGTTGGACGACCTGTATTTCGACTTGCGGCCCCATTCGAAGAACGGGGGCGCCGTCGAGCAGCATGATTTGATTGCCGGGAAGGCGCAAAACCTGGTGACCAACCCTGAAGGACGCTTCCAATTGTTCCGGATCGGCGACGCCGTGGCCGCGCGCAACACCCACGCTGCGATCTACGATGCATTGCGGTTGATGAAGGACCTGTAACGGGACACAGACCTCGCGTGGTAAACACAATCCCGGTAGGCGCGCACGCCTACCGGGTGATCAAAGGCCGTTGCGGGCAACTTCGGCCCCCGCCGCAACCGCTTTGCCGACCTGCGCCTCAAAGCCGTCATCCATCAAACGCTGCAACGCCGCCGCCGTCACGCCTTTGTAGGCCACCAGCGAATCGATCAGCGCTTGGGGCTCATGATTCACAAGCAATCGACTGGCCGACACCACCACCCCATGGGCGGCTTGCCGGGCGACGTCTTCAGGAATACCCGCGATCATTGCCTGCCGAGTCAGCGCGGTCATCAACAATGCCGGAAACGCAGGGCCAGTGCCTGACAACGCGCTGAGGTAATCAATCCCTTCCTCCGTCGGCACTCGGCTTGCTGTGCCCACGCATTCCAATAGCCGTTGAACGAAGTCCACATCAGACGCACTCAACGGCTGCGGGCAATGCCACGGCGTGAACGACTGACGTATTTCAACCGCGGCGTTGGCCATCGCCCTCACCACCACTTCAGCCCCCGTCGCCTCGCTGATTGCCTGAGACGTCACACCCGCCATCAGGGAAATCACCAGTTTCCCTGACGCATCGATCTGAAGCGCCTTGAATTGCTCGGGCCTCACCGAAATAACCACCACGTCACAGGCCTCGACCAGCGCCTGACTATCCGCGACCAGGTGCGCGCCGGTCGCCTGCAGCGGGTGTGTCCCTGAGCGGTTGGACAGCCACAAGCGGTCCGCCTCGACAAAACCGCTGTCCAGCAGCGCCTGTGCCAGCGCCCCACCGAGCCAGCCGGTGCCGCCAATGATGCCAATGCGCTCAGCGTTCACCGGACACCTCCTCTGTCTTCTCTTTCAGGGCGTCTTCGAAGGTTTCTACCAAGGGCACGAACTCGCCCGGCTCTTTTTCCGCATACCCGAACGCGCCAAAGAAACGGTCCAGCTCGCGCTTCTTCGGGGTTTTGCCGGTAAAGATCGCTACGTAATGAGGAATGCGACGAAAGCGCTGGGTAATGTCTTCCAAGGTCTTCATCGAGATGTAACCGATTTGTGTCAGGTAGATCGTCCGGGCGCGGGTGTCCGCGCCATCGGCGTCGTAGCCAAAACGCCGGAACATCGCCGACAGGGCATTGATGCGGGTGTCATCCGCCGCGGCGATTTCTGCCGCCACCTCTTCGGACTGCAACGCCCAACTGCGCACGGCGAATTCGAACTGGGAGTCGAACAGCTCAGGGTTCAACCAGCACTCGAATACGTTGAGGATCGCCTCCGTGATGTTCTCCGCGTAGCGTTCGGATTGCTTGAGCATGCCGCCGGTGTTTTTGTCCTTCCAGCGAGCCAGTAATGCGGCGAGGAGCTGCTCGCGGTCTTGGAAGAACCAGTAGAAGCTGGTACGCGACAGGTTCAGGCGCTTGGCCAGCGGCATCACTCGAACGGCGTCGACCCCGGATTCCTTCAACGCATCGTAGGCCGCTTCCAGCCAGCCCTCCGCCGACCCGCGCCAACCCGAATCCTGGGATTTACCCCGTTCCTTGCCTGATACCGACATGCGCTGCCGCCTGTGTTCGAAGAGAGTGCAGGGACTGTACGCCCCTGCTCTTTTTATGTACATCGCTGCACATTGGCATGACGCGGACTTTATCTCTTCTGTTGTCAGCTTGAGGTTTGATCGCTTGCCACGTCTGACAATTACGAAGCCTCACAGGTCTCCGACCATGGCGCTCACATGAATAGCGTCGTGCCGCCAGTACTCCAGATCGCAGTCGATCAGACGCCCGCGCTGGTCGTGGTTGACCCGGGCGATGCGCAAGCCGGGGCTGCCGATCGAGACTTTCAATGCGGCTGCGGCCTCAACAGGCAGTGCGGTCGGCACCATTTCGAAGCGCACCTGACCATAACGAATGTCGTAATGGCGGGCGTACAGTTCGGTCAGCGACTGGTTCAGGTCGAACTCGAGCATCTGCGGAAAATAGTCGGGGTTGAGGTAGTGCTCGACATACAGCACCAGCCGTTCATCGATGCGCCGAACGCGGCAGATCTGGATCACGCTGGATAAAGGAGGCAGTTGCAGCAGCTCGCAGATGGCGGCTGAGGCCGGTTGCAAGCGGGCCGACAGCACTTGGGTGGCAGGCACTCGACCCTGCGCCTGCACCATGGCGTGGAAGTGGCTGCGACGCATCAAGTCATACGCCAGGCGCGGCGGAGAAATAAACCAGCCTCGCCGCTCTTCGCGATAAATCAGCCCTTGTGCCTCCAGTTGCACCAATGCCTCACGCAAGGTGATGCGGGTGGTGTCGAAGACTTCGCTGAGCTTGCGTTCGGCGGGCAGTTTGCTGCCGGGGGTCAACAGACCGTGTTCGATCTGCTCCTGCAAGGCGTTGCAAATGGTCGTCACCGCTCGTGGCACAACTTGGCGCATTGCGTTACCTATCTGGACTAGACCAGTGCATCAGGGGCACCCGCTCATCAGCAGGAAGGCCCATCGGTTCGTTCTCAAGCCTAGGCAGGCTAGATGACTGTTACGTGACAATCCAGCGTCGTCCCCTTCGTCCACTAGGCTAGAAAAACACATTTGCCTTTGCGGATCAGGATCTTGGCGATGGTCTACGCTTGTTTCACAGCGTGCCCAGCGCCTGGATGCCACTGCGTTCCCCCCAGCAAAAGTCGGTCCAGACACGAAAATGTCATGAGGCAGGCATAACTTGGCGCAGGTATTGCTGATCTAGACCAACGCAAGACGCACCCGATTGCAGCGAACACGTTACCGATCCGATGCACTACACCGTCGAGAAGAGACCAAAGGAGCTTCGAATGAAACACCTTTTGCTGGCATCACTCCTGGGCTCGGCCATCGCGCTGAGCACATCGGCCATGGCCGCGGACACCGACTTGAAAACTCTGGAAGCCGCAGCCAAGGCCGAAGGCGCGATCAACAGCGTCGGTATGCCCGATGACTGGGCGAATTGGAAAGGCACCTGGACCGACCTGACCGCTAAATACGGTCTGGTGCACATGGACACCGACATGAGCTCGGCGCAGGAAGTGGCCAAATTCGACGCGGAGAAAGACAACGCCAGTGCTGATATCGGCGACGTGGGCGCGGCCTTCGGTCCGATTGCCGTGGCCAAGGGCGTGACGCAGCCTTACAAACCGACCACCTGGGATCAAGTACCGGACTGGGCGAAAGACAAGGACGGCCACTGGGCCCTGGCCTACACCGGTACCATCGCCTTCATCGTGAACAAAAAATTGCTGCACGGCTCCGATGTTCCGAAATCCTGGGCTGACCTGAAAACCGGCAAATATAAAGTCACCATCGGCGACGTGAGCACCGCCGCTCAAGCAGCCAACGGCGTACTGGCCGCTGCGATCGCCATGAAAGGCGACGAAACCAACATCGCGCCGGGCCTGCAATTGTTCACCGAACTGGCGAAGCAGAAACGCCTGGGCATCAACAACCCGACTATCCAGAGCATGGAAAAAGGCGAAGTGGAAGTCGGCGTGGTCTGGGATTTCAACGGCCTGAGCTACAAGGCCAAGATGGCCAATCCGGATGACTACGTGGTGTTGATCCCGTCCGACGGCTCGGTGATTTCGGGCTACACCACCATCATCAATAAATACGCCAAGCACCCGAACGCAGCCAAACTGGCCCGCGAATACATCTTCAGCGACGCCGGTCAGATCAACCTGGCCAGTGGCAACGCGCGCCCGATTCGTGCAGAGCACCTGAAGTTGCCGCCTGAGGTACAAGCCAAGTTGCTGCCGAACGAGCAGTACAAGAATGTGACGCCGATCAAGAACGCCGACGCGTGGGAAAAGACTTCGAAAGCCCTGCCGCAGCAGTGGAACGAACAGGTCATCGTCGAGATGCAGTAAACGCTTCACCGAACGAACGCGCTTTCAATGCAGGAGCGCGCTTGCCCGCGAAAACGGTAGGTCAGTCACCCGTTATGAACCTGACACGACGCCTTCGCGGGCAAGCGCGCCCCTACATCGGGAAGCGCCTCGTCCCCTTCCCCCGGAGAGGCCATGAAACACAACGTCATCCTGATTTTGCTGGACGGCCTGAGCTACAGCGTGGCGCAGCATGCGATGGGGCATTTGCTGGCTTACCGCAACGCCAGTCGCGCGGCACTGTACAAGCTGGAATGCGAACTGCCCGCCCTGTCCCGACCGTTGTATGAGTGCATTCTCACGGGCGTGCCCCCGATCGACAGCGGCATCGTGCACAATCAGGTGTCACGCCTGTCCCATCAGCGCAGCATATTTCACTACGCCTCAGCCGCTGGCCTGACGACCGCCGCCGCGGCGTATCACTGGGTCAGCGAGTTGTACAACCGCAGCCCTTTCATCGCCTCGCGCGATCGCCACACCGACGACCTCGATTTGCCGATCCAGCACGGTCACTTCTACTACGTCGATCACTACCCCGATTCCCATCTGTTCGACGATGCGGAGCATCTGCGAACCGCGCACCAGCCAAATTTCCTGTTCATCCACCCGATGAACATCGACGACGCTGGGCACAAGCACGGCCTGGACACCCCGCAATACCGCAACAGCGCGCGCTCGGCCGACATCATCCTCGCCGAGTACCTGCAACGCTGGCTCGACGCTGGCTATCAGGTACTGGTGACCGCCGACCATGGGATGAACAACGATCGCTCGCACAACGGCCTTCTGCCAGAGGAACGCGAAGTGCCCCTGTTCGTCATTGGCGACGCCTTCAGCCTCGCCCCCGATGCGCAGCCGAAACAGACCGATATTTGCGGCACTGTCTGCCAATTGCTCGGGGTGCCCCATGACAAACCTTTCTGCGCAGAGGTGCTCAAGTGAGTTCACAGCGTCGCGGCAAGTGGCTGGGGCTGTTATGCCTGCTGCCTTTCGCCCTGTTTTTCATCGCCTTTCAGATTGCCCCGCTGGTGTGGGTCGCGGTCAACAGCCTTCACTCGGAAGCCGGCTGGGGCTTGGATAATTTCATCAAGGCCTTCAATTCCCGCTTTTACCGGCAGGCGATGCAGTACAGCCTGGAGATCAGTTTCTGGTCGAGCCTGATCGGCATCGTGATCGCGATTCTGGGCAGCTACTCGTTGCGCAAAGTGCCTTCCAGGCTGCGGGACTTCGTCAGCGCCTTCGCCAACATGACCAGCAACTTTTCCGGCGTGCCGCTGGCCTTCGCCTTCATCATCCTGCTGGGCTTCAACGGCGCGCTGACGCTGATTCTCAAGCAGGCCGGCATCATCGACGACTTCAACCTGTATTCGAAGACCGGCCTGATCATCCTCTACACCTATTTCCAGATTCCCCTCGGCGTGTTGCTGCTGTACCCGGCCTTCGACGCCCTGCGTGACGACTGGCGCGAATCGGCCTCGCTGCTCGGCGCCAGCACCTGGGACTTCTGGCGGCACATCGGCATTCCGGTGCTGACCCCGGCCCTGCTCGGCACCTTCGTGATTCTTCTGGCCAACGCGCTGGGCGCCTACGCTACGGTCTACGCGTTGACCACCGGCAACTTCAACGTGTTGCCGATCCGCATCGCAGCGATGGTTGCCGGTGACATCTCGTTGGACCCCAACATGGCCAGCGCCCTGGCGATGATTCTGGTGGGCATGATGACCCTGGTGACCCTGGTCCATCAGTGGCTGTTGAAGAGGAGCTACCATGTCTCGCGCTGAACGCGGCCCGGTCGGGCTCTATCACCGTCTGGTGGTGTACGTCCTGTTTCTGATCCTGCTGGCGCCTCTGCTGGGCACCTTCATTTACTCCATTGCGTCGAGCTGGTCGGCGACCATTCTGCCGGCCGGGTTCACCTACAAGTGGTACCTGGCCCTGTGGAGCGACCCACGCTTCCTGATCGCCTTCGGCCAATCATTGCTGGTGTGCGTTGGCGCGCTCGTGCTGTCCGTGGTGTTGATTCTGCCGCTGCTGTTCGTGGTGCATTACCACTTCCCGAAACTCGACGCGCTGATGAATATTCTGATTCTGCTGCCGTTCGCGGTGCCGCCAGTGGTGTCATCAGTGGGGCTGTTGCAGCTTTATGGCTCGGGGCCGTTGGCGATGGTCGGCACGCCATGGATTCTGATCGGCTGCTACTTCACGGTGGCGCTGCCGTTCATGTACCGGGCCATCACCAACAACCTGCAGGCGATCAACCTGGTGGACCTGATGGACGCTGCTCAACTGCTCGGTGCCAGCACCTTCAAGGCGGCCTATCTGGTGGTGCTGCCCAACCTGCGCAAAGGGCTGATGATCGCCCTGCTGCTGTCGTTCTCTTTTCTGTTCGGTGAGTTCGTGTTCGCCAACCTGCTGGTGGGCACGCGTTACGAGACGCTGCAGGTTTACCTGAACAACATGCGCAACAGCAGCGGCCACTTCAACAGCGCCCTGGTGATTTCCTATTTCTTCTTCGTATTGCTGCTGACCTGGGCGGCCAACCGACTGAACAAGGACAAAGACTGACATGAGCTTCGTCACTGTCGAAAACCTGCAAAAGAACTACGCCAGCACCGCTGTGTTCAGCGACATCAACTGCGTGATCAACAAAGGCGAATTCATTACCTTGCTCGGTCCGTCCGGTTGCGGCAAATCGACCCTGCTGCGCTGCATCGCTGGCCTGACCTCGGTCACCAGCGGCAAGATCTTTCTCGACGGCCAGAACATCGTTCCGGTCTCGCCCCAGAAGCGCGGCATCGGCATGGTGTTCCAGAGCTACGCACTGTTCCCCAACATGAATGTGGAACAGAACGTGGCCTTCGGCTTACGTATGCAAAAAGTCAGCGCCGATGAAACGAAACAACGCGTGGCCGACGTCTTGAAGCTCGTGGAGCTGAGCGACTTCGCCAAGCGCTATCCGCATCAGATGTCCGGTGGCCAGTGCCAGCGCGTGGCCCTGGCGCGCTCGCTCGTCACCCGTCCGCGGCTGCTGTTGCTCGATGAACCCCTGTCGGCGCTGGATGCGCGCATCCGCAAACACCTGCGCGAACAGATCCGCGCCATCCAGCAGGAGCTGGGCCTGACGACGATTTTCGTGACCCACGATCAAGAAGAAGCGCTGACTATGTCCGACCGGATTTTCCTGATGAACCAGGGCCGGATCGTGCAGAGCGGCGACGCCGAAACCCTGTACACCGCGCCGGTTGACGCGTTCGCAGCAGGCTTCATCGGCAACTACAACCTGTTGGAACCCGACGACGCCAGCCGCCTGATGCAACGCCCGATCAACAGCCGCGTGGCGATTCGCCCGGAGTCCATTCAATTGAGCCTCACCGGCTCGCTGGAAGGCGAAGTGCGCAGCCACAGCCTGCTGGGCAATGTGATCCGTTACCGGGTCGAAGCGCGGGGTGTCGAGTTGGTTGTCGATGTGCTCAATCGCTCTGCCAGTGACTTGCACCCCAACGGTCGGCGCGTCACCCTGAACATCGAACCGTCGGCGCTCTGCGAAGTGGCGTGATCGCCGCGGTAAACCTGTAGGAGCGCGCTTGCCCGCGATGGCGTTTTTTCAGCAGACAAAAATGAACCTGATGCTCCGCAATCGCGGGCAAGCGCGCTCCTACCCAGATGGCTGCCGACTTGCACCCCAACAGCCGGCGCGTCATCTTGAACATCGAACCGTCGGCGCTCTGCGAAGTGGCGTGATCGCCGCGGTAAACCTGTAGGAGCGCGCTCGCCCGCGAAGGCTTTTTTTCAGCAGACAAAAATGAACCTGATACACCGCAATCGCGGGCAAGCGCGCTCCTACCCAGATGGCTGCCGACTTGCATCCAAAAGGCCGGCGCGTCACCTTGAACATAGAACCGTCGGCGCTCTGCGAAGTGGCGTGATCGCCGCGGTAAACCTGTAGGAGCGCG
>NZ_JAOCEA010000031.1:0-23588 GCF_029841165.1 Pseudomonas sp. GD03842
TGCACCCAAGTCGCGTTCGGCGGTGGCTGGGCTGTTTGTGTAAGGAAGATAAAGAGCCAAAAGCCAAGAGCGAAGAGCGAAGAGCGAAGAGCCAAGAGCGAAGAGCCAAGAGCGAAGAGCGAAGAGCGAAGAGCCAAGAGCCAAGAGCCAAGAGCCAAGAGCCAAGAGCCAAGAGCCAAGAGCCAAGAGCCAAGAGCGGGGCGTCGTTCGACTGAGCACATGGAGCTTGCTTTGCAGGGTTAACTCATTCGAAAAAATAACTAATCATCGCCGCCGTTCATTCGTCTTCTAGATAAGGCCCCGTTCCACCGGGCCATTCAACATGACGAGGTTTTACACATGAGCTTTGACGGCGAAAACACCCAGTTCCGCGTAGTGATCAACCACGAAGAGCAATACTCCATCTGGCCCGACTACAAGGCCATCCCCGACGGTTGGAAAAGCGTCGGCGTAGAGGGCGACAAACAAACCTGCCTGAACTACATCGAAACCCACTGGACCGACATGCGTCCGCTGAGCCTGCGCAAGGCCATGGCCTGACTCACCCCTCATTTTTCCAATGCTTGCGGAGCGTCTTGCCCATGAACATGCGCATGCTTACGCCACAACCCATTCACCTCGAAAACGGATTCCCGCTGCGGGTTTACCCCGGCCAGCCGGGCGCCACGCTGGCGGCTGAGTTCGTTGCCCTGCGCAACCTGGTCGACCAGCGCCTGGAGCGCGACGGCGCGGTGCTGTTCAGTGGTTTCAATAGCGAAGGCGTGGAAGGTTTCCAGCGTTTCGCCGCGGCCTTCGGTCATCCGCTGCTCAACTATGAGTTCGGTTCGACACCCCGCAGCCAAGTCGATGGCAAAGGCGTGTACACCTCCACCGAATACCCTGCGCACCGCTCGATTCCCCTGCACAACGAGCAGGCCTACACCACCGAATGGCCGATGCGGATCTGGTTTTATTGCGCCAAGGCAGCGGTCAGCGGCGGCGAGACGCCGATTGCCGACAGTCGCGAGGTGTTTCGACGCATCGATCCGGTGCTGCGAAAACGCTTCAAGGAAAAGCGCCTGATGTACGTGCGCAACTACGGTAACGGCCTGGATCTGACCTGGCAGCAGGTGTTCAACACCGAGCACCGCCATGATGTCGAGAATTACTGTCGCAAGCGGGGCATTCAGTGCGAGTGGAACGAAGACGGCGACCTGCGCACCCGCCAGCGGGTGCAAGGCGTGGCTCAACACCCACGCACCCGGGATTGGGTCTGGTTCAACCAGGCGCACCTGTTCCACCTCTCCAACCTCGACCCGGAAATGCAGGAAATCCTGCTGGACACCGTGGGCGAGGAGGGCCTGCCGCGCAATGTCTACTACGGCGATGGCAGCCCGCTGGAAGAGGATGCGCTGGCCGAGATTCGCGGTGTGCTCGACGCCTGCGAGGTGGTGTTTCCCTGGGCCACCGGCGATGTCCTGATGCTCGACAACATGCTCACCGCGCATTCGCGCAAGCCGTTCAGCGGTGAGCGGAAGGTGGTCGTGGCGATGGCCGAAGGCGTCAGCGGCGAGACGCTGTTCAATACTCCATGAGTTCGAAAACCATGCAAAAAACCAAGCTCGTGTACGTCCTGTCGTTGCGTAACGGAGCGGCTGACAAAGCCGGCCAATACGTCGACTACCGCGGTGAAAAGCGCTATATGAAGTCGCCGCTGGAACATCTTGTGCAGGCGCTCAATGAAACGCCACTGGGTGATCACTATTCGCTGGAAGGCGTCATTTTCGACGACGACCCCGAGTCTGCCCGGGACCGCGACAGCATCAAGGCGTATGGTTTCGGCCCGGGGCAGGGGGCGCATTGGCTTTACCCGGCCGACCTGAGCGTGCAGGGCCGTCTGGTCACTGATCTGCTGGAAAACGTGCCGTCCACCTACCGTGCACTGCCACTGGGCGACAGCCAGCGACCTGCGGGCAAGTCGGATTTCGAGCGTCGTCTGGGCGAGCGTCTGCGCGCCCTTGAAGCCGAAGTCGTGGTGCTTGACGGCCTGCTGGTGATCCTCGATGAACTGGTGCGTCCGGGGGCGGATTTCCATCGCCGCATCGTCAATATCCATCCGGGCATTACGCGGCTGGAATCACCGTACGAACGCCGGGGTGCCTACGCCACGCTCGATGCGCTGTATGGCGCCAAGGGCAAGAAGGTGATCGACTGGACGACCCGCGAAACCGTGGACATCCCGGTGGTGGACATGACCGGTGCGTCGTTCCACTACGTCGACAACGGCATCGATTCCGGCGAGGTGATCTTCGATGTGCTCGACACCCCGATCGCCCCCGAGGACACCATCCTCGAACTGCGCTGGAACAACTTCAACAACAGCCTGTTCCCGGCGCTGGAGCAGGGCTTGCTGGTGTTGGCACGGCGTCAGCCTCATTGACATCGCCTGCGCCCGGTCGGCGCCAGCCTGGGAAATAGCGGTGTGATCCCCGCGCTGGCGCCATTGTTCATTGCGGACTTCACCCAGTACCGCGATGTGCTCGTGCTCGAACATGACCCGCGTCCGAGCATGGCGCTACAGACCTTTCTGACTCCGGAAACGTTCGATGACGTCCTGACCCGTTTTGCCGCGCAATTCCCCGCCGGCGACCGGCGAGGGCTGGCTTCCGTCTGGACCAAGCACTACTTCGTCAAATTGATTCCCCCGGTGGTCGCGGCGTCGCTGATCCTCGATTATCGAGTGCCGGTGCGGCTCGATCGGCTGCAACTGGTGCTCGACGAACACGCCCTGCCCGTAGCGTTCAAACTGCCCGATCCAGGGACGCATTGGGCGACGAAGCCCACCGACACCTTTCAGCGTTTTGATGACCTGCTCGAAGGCCATTTGCGGCCTTTCGTCGACAGCGTTGCCAGGCTGTCCCGCGTCTCGCCGAACGTGTTGTGGAGCAATGCGGGCAATTACTTCGAATGGCTGCTGGGTGTGCTCACCGTCGCCATGCCGCAGGCGGATCTGTGCCACGGTCATGGGCTGATCGCCGCGGCCACGCTGCCAGATGGTCGCCGCAATCCGCTCCATGAACCGGTACGTTATCTGATGACTGCTGGCAGCCTCGGCTCAAAACGTCAGCGCCGAGTCTGTTGTTTGCGCTACCGCGTGGGCGAGCTGACGTTGTGCGATAGCTGCCCCATCGCTGCACTTCGGGCGCAAAGTGCCGTGAAAAAAGGCCTGAGGTAAAAAAAGCTGAAATTAATTTTTCCCCGTAAACAGGACAGGTGAATCGATTAGGCCAAAAAGCTGACGTCAAATTGCCATCAAATAGTTTCAAGATGTACGATCTCTGGTCGATAGTGAATAACCACACGACCAGGAGGTAATGCGTCCATGAAACTCACCGTGAAGAGCAAACTGCTCTGTTTAGCCATCATCCCCGCATTGTTGTTCGCTTTGATTCTGAGCGGCGTGGCAGCGTGGATGTTGCAGAGCAGCGCTGTTCAGGAAATGAAGGAGACCCGTGAGCATCTGGTGGAGCGCAATCGCCAGGTGCTGAAAAACTATGTCGATGTGGCGTTCACCACGATCAAGCCCCTGCACGATGCGTCTGCGCCAGGTGACCTCGCCGCTCGGGACAAAGCGCTCGAACTGCTCAAGCCGATGAAGTATGGCGACGACGGCTACTTCTTCGGCTATGACACCCAGGGTGTACGGGTCTTTCGAGGGGACAGCCCGGCGGGCGTCGGCAAGAGCTTCTGGGACACCCGCGACCCCGATGGCTCGTACCACTACCAGACCTTCGTCGAGGTCGCGAAAAACGGCACCCATTACATCGATTACGCAGCGCCCAAGCCCGGCGACGAAGCCGTGCAGGTGCCCAAGCTGGGCTACACCCTGTACCTGGACAAGTGGAACATGGTGCTTGGCAGTGCCATCAACATGGACGACATCGACGCGGCCATGGTGCTGGAGCAGCAGGCCGTGTCCCAGCGCACCCGCAACATTCTGATCAGCGTCTTCGCGGTGACGCTGGTGCTGCTGTTGGTCACCGCCGCCGCCGGAATCTGGACCGCCAACGGCATCGTCCGCCCGCTGCGGGTTCTCAAGAGCAACTTGGACGATATCGCTGCCGGTGAGGGCGACCTGACGCACCGCCTGGTGGTGACCAGCCGTGATGAACTGGGCGATCTGGCCGTTTCGTTCAACCTCTTCGTCGACAAGATTCACGTCATGGTGCGGCAGGTCGCCCAAATGACCCGCGACCTCGCAGGCCTGGTGGATCAGGCCACCCAACAGACCCTGCGGTCCGAACAGGCCATGCAGCGTCAGCGTGAAGAGACTGACCAGGTGGCCACCGCGATTCACGAGATGTCCGCCGCGGCGCAAGAAGTCGCGCTCAGCGCACAGCGTGCAGCCGAGGCCGCCTCGGAAACCGACCAGCAAGGTCAGGCCGCGCGCAAGGTTGTGGGCAGCAGCATCACCGGCATGAGTTCGCTGGTGAACGACATTCGTCTGAGCGGAACCAGCCTGGACAGCCTGCAGCAAGACGTGCGCTCCATCGTCTCGGTGCTCGACGTGATTCGCTCCATTGCCGAGCAAACCAATCTGCTGGCGCTCAACGCCGCCATCGAAGCGGCGCGTGCGGGTGAGGCCGGGCGCGGATTCGCCGTGGTAGCCGACGAAGTGCGTGCACTGGCCAGCCGGACGCAGCAAAGCACTCAGGAAATTCAGGGCATGATCACCCGCCTTGAAACCGGCACCCATGCCTCGGTGCAAGCCATGCGCCGTTCGACCGAAGCAGGCGAGGGCGCCAATCAACAGACCAACGAGGTCGGCGTTTCGCTGGACTCCATTTCCGAATTGATCGGCACCATCAACGCCATGAACGCGCAGATCGCCAGCGCGGCCGAGGAGCAGACATCGGTGGCCGAAGAACTCAATCGCAGCGTGCACCAGATCGCCGGTGCGGTGGAGAGCCTCGCCGGAGAAACCGAACAGAGCGCGCGCACGATGCGCGATGTTTCGGCGCTGGGGAACGACCTCAGCCTGCTGGTGGGCCAATTCAAGATTTGATGAATCGTTTAACCCGAGCGCCTGGGTAGTCCGCTCGCTCGGAAGCTGTTTTAGTGACGCCTGAATGCTTAGCTTGGTAATGATTAGCTGGCAATCAATCCCCGAGGCCGCGACGCAGCGGTGTCGGCGATTCACAACAAGAACGCCCATAACAACGAAGCACAACCGTGTTCAGTCTCAGGAGAAGTGAACGATGTTCGATGACGACACCTCCCCGGCCCGTCGCGATTTTCTACGCAAATCGCTAACGCTGATTCCCGTCGTAACCTTGGCCAGCACCGGCCTCTCATCCAGTACCTTCGCACAGACGCCCGCCAGTGATGCCGCGCAGGCTTCTGCGGCCCGTCCTGCCGTTGTGGCAGGCGACTACACGCCCACGTTTTTCACCCCTGAAGAGTGGGCGTTCGTGATCGCCGCCTGTGATCGGCTGATACCGTCGGACCACGTCGGCCCCGGCGCTGTCGAGCTGGGGGTGCCGGAGTTTCTCGACCGCCACATGCAGACCCCCTACGCCAACGGTGCGATCTGGTACATGCAGGGCCCGTTTCTGGAGGCGGCGCCGGAGTTCGGTTATCAGGGGCGCCTGAACCTGCGCGACACGCTGCGCATCGGCATCAAGGCCATGGACGCGTACAGCAAAAAGACCTTTTCCGGCAAGGCATTCGCCGAGCTGCCGACGGCCCAGCAGGAGGATCTGCTCAAGTCTGCGGAGGCGGGCAAACTGGGATTGGAGGACATCGCTTCGAAGCTGTTCTTCACCAGCCTGCTGAACGAGGTGCGCAACGGTTACTTCGCCGACCCGTCCCACGGCGGCAACAAACACATGGGCGCGTGGAAGATGATCGGATACCCCGGCATGCGCGCCGATTACATGGACTGGATCACGGTGCGAGACACGCCGTATCCACTGCCACCGGTCGACCTGGCCGGACGGAGGGGCTGAGCATGGCGAACGCAAAACCGAAAGTGGACGCCGTGATCGTCGGCATGGGCTGGACGGGTGCGATTCTGGCCAAGGAACTGACCGACGCCGGGCTCAACGTGGTAGTGCTGGAGCGCGGGGCGGACCGCGACACGCAACCGGATTTCGCTTACCCGAAGGTCGTCGACGAACTGGAAGGTTCGGTGCACCGCCGTTACCTGCAAAGCCTGGCGCAAGAAACCGTGACGGCGCGGCACAACCTCACCTCGACCGCCGTGCCGTATCGGCAAATGGGTTCGTTCAAGCCGGGCACGGGTGTGGGCGGCGCTGGCAGTCACTGGTCGGGCTGCCATTTCCGTGCGCTGCCGGAAGACTTCAAGCTGCGCAGCAACGTGGAGCAGCGCTATGGCGCGAAATTCATCCCGCAGGACATGACCATTCAGGATTTCCCGGTCACCTATGAGGACCTGGAACCGCATTTCGATCATTTCGAATACGTCTGCGGCACCTCGGGCAAGGCCGGGGTCATCAACGGTGTGAAGCAGGTCGGCGGCAACCCGTTTGAAGGCTCGCGTTCGCGGGAATTCCCACTGGGCCCGAACCCCAATTACCTCGGCGCCGAGCTGTTTTACAAAGGCGCTCGCGAGATGGGCTGGGACCCGTATCCCATCCCGGCGTCCAACGCCTCGGGGCCTTACGTCAACCCGTACGGCTGCCAGATGGGGCCGTGCAACGCCTGTGGCTTCTGCAGTGACTATGGCTGCCTGAACTATTCCAAGGCCAGCCCCAACATCAGCATTCTGCCGGTGCTGCGTCAGCGCAAGAACTTCGAGCTGCGCACCCATGCGCAGGTGCTCAAGGTCAACCTCGACAACGACGGCAAGAAGGCCACGGGTGTGACTTACCTCGATGCCCAGGGGCGTGAGGTCGTGCAAGAGGCCGATCTGGTGCTGCTGTGCGCCTTCTCGCTGTACAACGTGCATTTGATGCTGTTGTCTGGCATCGGCAAGCCCTATGACCCGCAGACAGGGGAGGGCACGGTGGGACGTAATTACTCGTACCAGAACCTCAACCGCGTGGTGCTGTTCTTCAACAAGGACGTGCAGGCCAATCAGTTCATCGGAATCGGTGGCGCGGGCACGACGATGGACAACCTCAACGGCAATCAACTGGACAACGCCAAGGCCGGATTCGTCGGCGGCGGCATCGTCTGGGCGCGCCAGCCGGGGGCGGGTCCGGTGCGCGGCATCAACGTGCCGCCGGGCACGCCGAACTGGGGCACCGCTTGGAAACAGGCGGCCAGTGACGCGTTCCGCCACTCGTTCTATTTCGAAGTGCAAGGCGCATGCATGTCGTACAAGCAGCACTACCTGAGCCTCGACCCGACCTACAAGGACGGCTTTGGTCGGCCGCTGTTGCGCATGACGTTCGACTGGCACGACAACGAGATCAAGGCTTCGCAATTCCTCGTTGGCAAGGCCTTGGAGATGTCCAAGGTCCTCAACCCGACCGCCCTGTCCGGCGACGCCAAGAAACCGGGCGAGCATTACAACATCACCAAGTACCAGAGCACCCACACCTGTGGCGGCGCGATCATGGGCAGCGACCCGAAAACGTCGGCGCTCAACCGCTACCTGCAAAGCTGGGACGTGCACAATGTGTTCGCCATCGGCGCCAACGCCTTCCCACAGAACAATGGCTACAACCCGACCGGTATGGTCGGCGCGCTGGCGTACTGGTCGGCCAAGGCAATTCGCGAGCAATACCTGAAAAACCCCGGCCCGTTGGTTCAGGCCTAAGGAGAGACGACCATGAAAAAGCTTCTCTCAAGCCTGTTTGTCATTGCCGTGGTCGCGCTGGGTGTGGTGATGGGGATCGCCTTCTGGCCGACGTCCACGCCGAAAATCGCGGCGCAGACGTCAACCGATCAAGCGGCGTTGATCGAGCAAGGTCGCTACCTGGCCGACGCCGGGGACTGCACCGCATGCCACACCGCCAAGGGCGGCAAGCCGTTCGCCGGCGGTCTGCCGATTGCCTCGCCGATCGGCACCCTCTACAGCAGCAACATCACCCCCGATAAAGCCTCCGGCATCGGCACTTACACGCTGGACGACTTCGATCGCGCCTTGCGCCATGGCATCGCCGCCAACGGTGACAGCTTGTATCCGGCCATGCCGTATCCGGCCTACGCACGGACCCGCGATGAGGACGTGCGGGCGCTGTACGCATACTTCATGCACGGCGTCGCGCCGGTCTATGCGGAAAACCGTGCCAACGACGTCCCCTGGCCGTTGTCGATGCGCTGGCCGCTGGCGGTCTGGCGCAAGGTGTTCGCACCCGAACCGCGGACGGTAGCCTTCGATGCGTCTCGTTACCGGGATCCGCAAGTGGCGCGGGGCGCCTATCTGGTCCAGGGGTTGGGTCACTGCGGCAGTTGCCACACGCCCCGGGCGTTGACGTTGCAGGAGAAAGCCCTGGATGAAACCGGCGAAGCCTACCTGTCGGGCGGACCGGTGATCGACGGCTGGCTGGCGGTGAACCTGCGCGGCAACCCGGCCGACGGTCTGGGCAATTGGACAGCCGAAGACATCGTGGCCACGCTGCGCAGCGCACGCAGCGACACCCACGCGGTGCTCGGCGCCGCGATGGGTGACGTGGTAGAGCACAGTACTCAGTACTTGAACGACGCGGATCTGCAAGCCGTGGCCGCGTACCTGAAAACCCTGCCGGCCAGTGCGCGCCAGGTGTCGAGCTTCAAGGCCGACCCCGCCACTGCGCAAGCCTTGCAAGCAGGGAAAGAGGGCAGCCGCGGGGCAGAACTGTACGTGGACAACTGCGCCGCCTGCCACCGGACAGATGGCCAGGGCTATCGGCGGGTCTTCCCGAAAATCGCCGGCAACTCTTCCGTGTTGTCCGAGGACCCGGTGTCGATGATTCGGCTGGTGCTGGCCGGCAGCAAACTCCCGGCCACCGCCGCTGCACCGTCGCAACTGGGCATGCCGGGGTTCGCCTGGCGGCTCTCGGATGAGGAAGTGGCGCAGTTGCTGACCTTCATCCGCAGCAGTTGGGGTAACCAGGCCCCGGCAGTCAGCGCCGGACAGGTCGCGCAACTGCGGGCGACGTTGCCCAAGGAGTCGCCGGCGGTCAGCCGGACTGACATCGCCAAACCCTGACCCCAGCCGATGGCTGGCTGTCAGGGGGCCTCAACGCCCCCCTGGCAGAGCCGCTGCCGCTGGCACCCGCGGGGTGTCAGCGGCGGCACCTTGCCTGTTTTGCCCTGAGTGAGGCAGCCGGTTCAAACCCCAGTACTGGCGGTATTTTTCGTCACCAGCCGCAACCCGCTGGCGACGCTGCCCACCGCCGCAAAACCTGCGCCGATACTCAGCGCCAACACAGGCCCGTGGTCGCGGGACAGCCCGAAACTCAATGCCACCAGCGCCGCCCCAGTGGCCTGGCCGATCAACCGTGCCGTGGCGATGGTGCCACTGGCGCCGCTGGCGCGGGTCTTCGGGGCGCTGGTCATCAGGGCCTTCTGGTTCGGCGCCTGGAAAAAACCAAAGCCGATGCCGCACAGAATCATCCGCGCCACGATGGACATGACGCTGGCGTCCGCCGGCATGGTGGCCAGCGAGATCATGCCCATGCACAGCATCGCCAGGCCGATCCCGCCCAGCAGGCCGGGGGGATAGCGATCGGACAGGCGACCGGCCACGGGCGCGATCATCGCCACCACCACTGACCAGGGCGTCATCAGGAAGCCGGTCTGCACCGGATCGCGGCCCAGGGTGGTTTCGAAGAAGAACGGCAGCGAGACGAACGCCAGCCCTTGGGTGGCGAAGGAGCAGAAGGCGGTCAAGGCAGAAAGGGCAAACATCGGCCGTTTCAGCAGGTCGAGCGGGAACATCGGTGCGGGGTGCCCGGCCTCGCGCTTGAGCATCGCTGCACCGCCCACCAGAAAGATCGCCAGGGCAATCAGTACGCTGGTCATCGAGCCCAGTTGCGCGGCCTGGCTCAAGGCGAAAATCAGCGCGCCGAAGGTAATGACGTTGAGGATGGCAGTCATCCGGTCGAAGGTCAGGCTGCCGGGTTGGGTCATCGGCAGCGAGTTCCAGGCGAACACCAGGGCAAACAGGCCGATGGGCAGATTGATCGCGAACAGCCACGGCCAGCTCGCCACCGACAGCACCAGCGAGGCAATCGTCGGGCCGATGGAAAACGAGGTGCCGACCACCAGTGCGTTCATGCCCAGCCCGCGACCCAGGCGCTCATGGGGGAAGATCGAGCTGATCAGCCCGGCGTTCACGCTCATGATGGCGCTGGCGCCAATGCCTTGCAGCACGCGGGCAATCGTCAGGGTCGGCAAGGACCAAGAGAACGTGCACAGTGCCGAGGACACCACGAACAGGATCAGCCCACCCAGATAGACCTTGCGTTGGCCCAGCACCCCGCCCAAGGCGGCGAACGGCAGCAGGGTGGCCACCGCTGCCAGCTGATAGGCGTTGATGATCCAGACCGACGCGGCGGGTGACGCGTTGAGATCGGCAGCGATGGCGGGCAGGGCGGTATTGGCGATGGCGGTGTCGAGGGTGGCGAGGGCAATGGACAACAGGATGGCCACCATCCCGCGAAACTCGCGAGGGGTGAGCCTGTCGTTGACGCGCGGGGGATCTTGCGGGGTGGGCTGAGTAGCGGGCTGGACCATTATCGACAACGCTCCGGGAGACAGGTCTGCGCGGGCAGACGAAAGTCAGATAGTGCCGGTTCGTTAGGGGGCTATGCAATGGGGCTGTGCAATGGAGAGGGAGGGATCTCAGACCCTGGGCGATTCACCCAAGAGCTGCAGGAGCGCGCTTGCCCGCGGAAGGGTTTGACCTGCACCACCTCAATGGGTGACTTGGCGCCTTCGCGGGCAAGCGCGCTCCTACGATTGGATATGCGTTGGCACTCAGCCTCCCGCCGTGTCGATGTCCTTGTCGGTCTCTCCGGTCTGGTTCTCTTCCTTGGTCTTGTCCGGCGACTCATGTTCTTCGGGCTGGAAGTCCGGTGTGTAACTGTTCTCCCCCGAACGGTTGCCGTCATTGGCCTGGCTCTGCGCGCCGGGGTGGTCCTGACTCTGAGAACCGCCCTGGGTTTGGCCCATGCCGTTATCCGGGGTATCCGGATCGATGGCTGGGTCGTTACGGTCGCCGCTTTGCGTGTTGTTCTGGTCGGTCATCATGCACCTCTTTGCCATCCCCCTTTTCCGGGGCTTACCGGTTCGAGGCGCGTGTGCGCAAAGCGTTCGATGAATCGGCTGAACGGTCAGCTGTCGCGGTAGGCGCCGGTCACCGGCAAGCGGCTGCCGAGGCGGTAGCGCGACGAGGGGTGCACCAGACGCACGTAGGTGACCACTCGGCCGCTGTGCCAGGTGCGCCGCATCAGCACCAGGCAGGGCTCCGCGGCTTCGATCTGCAGGTGCCGGCGTTCGTCCGTGGAGGGGTGACTGGCCTCGACGATGTGCTCCATTTCATCCGGCTGGATGATCTGCAGCAGATAGCGCGCCGACTGCAACCGATCGCCGAAGGGTTGCAGCAGGAAGTCCGGGGCGGTCTGCGGATTGACGTAGCGATCTTCGAGTTGCACCGGGACGTCGTCTTCGTAATGCACGCACAGCAGGTGAAACACCGACGTCCCGGTCGGCAACGAGAGCGCGGACGCAACGGGCATCGAGGCGGCTTCCCGCGTCAGGTGCAGCACCTGACAGCGGTAGCGATGACCTCGGGCGAGGATTTCGTCGGCGATGTTAGTGATGTGCAACAGGTTCGATTGCGGCTTGCTTTCGGCGACGAAAGTGCCTACGCCCGACACCCGCAGCAATCGGCCTTCCTCGGTCAGCTCCCGCAGGGCGCGATTGATGGTCATGCGCGACATGCCCAGTTCCAGCACCAGGCGGTTTTCCGAAGGAATCAGGTCGCCGGGCTTCCACTCTCCGGACACCAGTTTGCCCTGCACGAAATCCTTGGCTTGGCGGTACAGCGCCTGTGGCGCGTTTTTTTCCATCATTCGCCTCCCGACACTGTTCACCGGTAGAAGCGCGCTTGGTCTGGGCCACATTCGGACGATGGGTGTGTGTCAGATAATAAGAGGTGAATGACCACCGCCATCGTCCGAATGCGGCCCAGACCAAGCGCGCTCCTACAGGTGCAGTGCTTACGATTTTCCATCCTGCCAAAATGCATTGCGATCCAGATAATTCTGCAGAAACTGCTGCAAGCGCGGCTGCTCGGCGTTGTGGAAAATGTGCTGGGGCGTGCCCCGTGCGACCACCTGACCCTGATCCAGAAAAATCACCGAATCGGCCACCTGCGCGGCAAAGCCCATTTCGTGGGTGACCACGACCATGGTCATGCCTTCTTTGGCCAGGGTCTTCATCACCTGCAGCACTTCGCCCACCAATTCCGGGTCAAGGGCGGACGTCGGTTCGTCGAACAACATGATGTGCGGCTCCATCGCCAGCGCCCGGGCAATCGCCACGCGTTGCTGCTGCCCACCCGACAACTGCGCCGGATAGGCCTGGGCCTTGTGCGCCAGGCCGACCTTTTCCAGCATCGCCATGCCCCGTTTGCTGGCGTCGTCGGCTGACAGCTTGCGCACTCGGCGCAGCGCCTCGCATACGTTGCCGATGACCGTCATGTGCGGCCACAGGTTGAACTGCTGGAACACCATGCCCACGTTGCGTCTGACGTGATTGACCTGCGATTGTGGCGCCCGACGCCGTCCCTTGTCGGTTTCCTGCCAGCCGAGCAGTTGGCCTTCGATGTGAATGTCGCCTTCGTCGTACGCTTCCAGAAAGGCCATGCTGCGCAACAGCGTGCTTTTTCCGGAGCCGGACGGGCCGATCAGGCAGACCACCTCCGAGCGACGGACCTCCAAATCGATGCCCTTGAGCACCCGCAGGTTGCCAAAATGCTTGCCGACCTGATTGAGCGTCAGAATGACCGGCTGCTCGGCGCAATGGGTTGCCGAAGTCTTCATGGATTCACCTTGTTTCTCGCGCGGATCGGCGGACACCGCGCCGCTGGGGATCAGAAAGCTGTTCATCACGATTGCCTGTTCATGAAGCGACCAACCCGACGTTCCAGCAACATGCCCAGCCGCGAGCACAGTTCCACCAGAATCAGGTAGCCGATGCACAGCATGAGCAGGGTTTCGACGAAGGCGAAGGTTTCCGAGCCGATGCCCGTCAGCACCATCGTCAGTTCCGGAATGGTGATGATCGACAGCACGGCGGTTTCCTTGCACAGCACGGTGATCATGTTGATCAGCGCCGGCAGGATGATCACCAGCATCTGCGGCACTTGAATGCGCCAGATGCATTGCAGCCGGGTGATGCCCAGGCAATCGGCGGCTTCCAGTTGCCCGCGGCCGACGGACTCGAAGCCCGAACGGAAGATTTCCGCGAAATACACACTGCCGTAGACGCCCAGCCCCAGAATGCCCGCGGGAATAGGGTCCAAGCTCAGACCGAAGGCCGGGCCGCCGTAATACACGAGAAACAACTGGACCAGAAAGGGTGTGCTGCGAATCAGTTCGATGAACACCCGCAAGGGCGCGCGCACCACGGCGTTGCCGAACAATTGCGCCACGGCGATCAGCATGCCCAGCGCCATGCCCAGAACCACGCCACTGCTCCAGGTGCCGAGGGTCACCAGAAACCCCGCGCCGATGTCGCCCAAGTGATCGGTGATGATGGTCGGGTCGAAGATCATGCGCCGTTCTCCTTCAAGCGTCGCTCCAGCAGGCTGCCGCAATACGCGAGGGGGATGTTGATCAGGCAATAGAAGCCCGCGAGCATCAGGTAATCCTGCACGAACATGTAGTCGCTGGCGGCCAGGTTCTGCGCGGTACGGGTCAGGTCGGCCAGCCCGACCACCGACACCAGCGACGAAGCTTTGATCAGCAGAATCATTTCGTTGATCAGCGCCGGCAGCGTCAGCCGCACGGCTTGGGGAACGCGAATCCGCACCAGCATCTGACGGGCGTTCAAGCCCAGCAGGCTGGCCGCTTCCAATTGCCCCCCTGGAATGGCGAGGAAACCGCCGCGCAGAATCTCGGCCGTGTAGGCGCCCGCCGCCAGGGACAGGCCGATCACCGCTGCGACGGTGGGCGACACATTGGGCAGGCCGATGCGGGGCAGGAAGTAATAGATGAACAGCAGTTGCACCAACAGCGGGATGCCGCGAAACACGAAGATGTAAGCCCCACCGAGCCGGCGGAACAGGGGTATCGGCGACAGGCGCAGGCTGCCCACGATGACGCCGATGACAAAGCCGATCGCGAGCGCGGCAATGGAGACCTGCAACGTCACCCAGAGGGCATCGAGCAGCAGCGGTGCGTTTTGTTGCAGCAAGGGCCAATCGAACACGGGGTGACTCCAGCTGTGGGTACGGCACCTGTAGGAGCGCGCTTGCCCGCGAAAAAAACATTGCGGCCCCGCGTCATCGTTCATCGTCCGAGTGCGGCCCAGACCCAGCGCGCTCCTACAGGGGGTTTGGCGCTCCTTACTTACCAGGTCGGCTCGAAATCACCCTTGGGCACGTCCATCGCTGCACCGAGCCATTTTTTCTGCAGCGCCGCCAGGCGCCCATCGTCATGCATCTTGGTCAGGGCGGCATCGAGGGCGGCGATCAGGCTGTCGGCGTCGGCGTCCTTGCGGCCCAGGTAGGCGAAGTAGGACTTCTTGCCGAAGGGCGGCTGCACCACTTTGTACAAATTGCTTTTCTGCGCGGCGACATAAGAGATGTTCGGCAACGAGTTGGCCACCGCGACGATGCGCTTGGCGGCGAGGTCGGCGTAAGCCTGATTGTTGTCGACGTACTCGCGAATGGTGACCTTCTCCGGCAGGGTCGCGGCGAAGGTTTTCAGTTCTTCGAGTTGCGCCGACCCTTTGCCGGCGCCGACCGTCTTGCCCGCGATGTCTTCAGGCTTCTTGATGCTCTCGTCCTTGGCGCCGACCATCAGCGCCACAGTGGCCTCGGCGATCGGCGACACGAAGTGGTAACGCTCCTTGCGTGCCTTGGTCACGATGATCGGCCCGGCGACCACGTCGAACTTCTTCGCCTCCAGCCCCGGCAGGACGCTCGGCCATGGCAGGTCGAGGAATTTGATCTTCACCCCCAACTCCTTGCCCAATTCGGCGAACAGCTCGGCGTTGAGACCCTGCTGTTTCCCAGCCACGAGGAAGTCGAACGGAGCGAACTGCATTTCCGTACCGACCACCAGCTCGCCCACTTTCTTGACGTCCGCCAACTGGTCGGCGTGCGCCGCCATCGGCAGCAGGGCAAATGCAACAGCGATGCTCAGACGCTTGAAGGTCTGGCCGAGCGTTTTTTCACCGAAACAGAAATCGAGTGGCATGGGTGACTCCTCATATCAGATGCAGGGATGTGTCGTCGTTGAGGCGCGTGGATCGGGTTGTTGAATGTCAATGTGCAGTTAGCGTGCCATACCGGTATAGACAACCTGCGCTGGCGGACTCAGCCCAGGATTTTCCCTGAGTTGAGAATGCCGTTCGGGTCGAAACTGCGCTTGAGCTGCGCCATGACCTCCAGCGCCTCGTGGCTGACCGAATGGTGCAGGAATTCGCGCTTGAGCAGGCCGATGCCGTGCTCGGCTGAGACAGCGCCGCCCAGCTCGCCGACGGCCCGATAGACCAGGTCCTCGACCTCGAACACCGGGGAGGGCTGCGGCAGGCTGTTCAAGTCCACCGTCAGGTGCAGATTGCTGTCGCCGATGTGACCGAAGTAAAGGCTGTGGTTGCCGGGCCAGCGCTGATCCAACCGTCGGCGGCACAGGTCGGCGAACTCACCGATCTGGCCAATGGGCAGGCTGATGTCGAAGTTCAGCGGCGCCAGGCGGACCGGAAATTCAGCCGTGGCTTCGCGGATCTTCCACAGGTTGCGGGCCTGGCTCTGGGAACCGGCAATTACGGCATCGACGACCTCTCCAGCGTCCATGGCGTTTTGCAGGGTCTGCTCCAGCATCTCGCTACTGGCAGAGGACTCCAGCAATACATAGAGCGGGTGATGGTCGGGCATGGGGGCGACAGGGTTGTCCAGCCATGACACGCCCATCCGGAAAAAGTCCTGCCACATCAATTCGTAGGCCTGGGGCGTCCCGGCGCTGCGTTGCAGGCGCCGCAAAAAGCCGACGGCGCTGGGGTAATCCGGCAGCGCGCAGAGCAGGGTGGTGGTCGGGCCGGGTTGCGGCGCGAGCCTCAGCACGGCACGGGTAATCACCCCAAGGGTGCCTTCGCTGCCGATGAAGCACTGTTTCAGGTCATAACCGCAGTTGTTCTTGATCATCTTGTTCATCAGGTTCAGCACGCGACCATCGGCCAGCACCACCTCAAGCCCCAGTACCAGGTCGCGGGTCATGCCGTAGCGGATCACCGCGTTGCCCCCGGCATTCGTGGCGATGTTGCCGCCGATCTGGCACGAGCCACGCGCGCCCAAGTCCAGCGGAAACAGATAGCCTGCGTCGGCCACGGCCTGCTGGACGTCCTGCAGTAGGGTCCCGGCTTTTACCGTGACGGTCGCCGAGGCCAGGTCGATTTCTTCGATACCGCACAATCGCTCCAGGGACAGCGCGATGTCCTGGGCGCGGGGGACGGCGCCCCCCGCCAGGCCGGTCATGCCGCCCTGAGGAACGATGCTTTGCCCGGCCGCGTTGCAGATGCGCAGAGCCGTCGCCACTTGATGCGTATCGAGTGGCAGGATCAGCGCGGCGGGGCAGGCCGGGGCGTGACGGGTCCAGTCGCTGAAATGACGGGGACTGATCGCCTCGCCCGTCAGGACCTGGGCGTCGCCCAAAGCCTCTCGGAGTCGGGCGAGGGTATGCTCCAGATCGCTCATGGGTTCAACTCACGGTCAAAGCAGCGCCGGTGCCGGCAGCGGCGCGGCGGCTGACGCTCAATTGGTTCAGGTCAGGCTGGCCGAGCAGGGTCAGAGCCAGGCGCAGCTCCTGACTGAGCAGGTCCAGCGCATGCCCGGCACCGGCCTGCCCGCCCACCGCCACGCCATACAGGGTGGCACGCCCCAAGAGCACGGCATCCGCGCCCAGAGCGCACGCTTTGAGGATGTCGGTGCCGCGACGGATGCCGCTGTCCAGCAAAATGCTCAGTTTGCCTTTGGCGACGTCGACGATGCCTGGAAGGCAATCGAGGGTCGCCGGGACCCCGTCCAACTGCCGACCGCCATGGTTAGTCACCACGATGCCGTCAAGACCCAATGCCACGGCGCGCTCGGCGTCCTGCGGATGCAGGACCCCCTTGAGCAGCAGTTGCCCGCGCCAGCGCTCACGCAACCGGGCAAGAAAATCCCAGCTCAACTGCTTGTCCATTTTTTCGCCAATGAAATGCGCCGCTCCCGACGCCGTGCGCTGGTCGGCGGGCAGGTAGCGATCGAGGTTGGCCATGCTCGGCATGCCGTGGGGCCAAAGGGCCTGCCTGATCCAGCGCGGGTGGCCAAGTACGTCGACTTTGTTGCGCAGGCTCAACTGGCGAGGCCGAACGAAATTGCGCTTGTCCCATTCGCGATTGCCCAGCAACACCGCGTCCGAGGTCACCAGCAGTGTGCTGCAGCCCACGGCTTGCGCCCGGTGCAGCAGGTCTTCCTGAACCTTGGGGTCACTCATGCTGTAGAGCTGGAACCACAGGTTGACGTCGGGTACGGCCTGAACGATCTGCTCCAACGAGTTGGTGGAGACAGTGCTCAGGGTAAACGGCAGACCGCGCGCGGTGGCGGCCTGCGCCAACTGGATATCGGCATCCCGGTGCAGCATGCCGTTGTAGCCGGTGGGCGCGATGGCCATCGGCAGCGGCACCTCGCGGCCCAGCAGCATGCGTCGGGTGTTCGGGGTTTCCCAGGGCACCAGGGTCCGCGGTAACAGGCTGACCTCGGCAAACGCCTGGCGATTGCGGGCCAGGGTCAGTTCCTCCTCCGCACCCCCGGCCAGGTATTCCCAGGCGAAATGCGGCAGGCGCCGCTGGGCCATGTGGGCCAGCTCGGCGATGCTGTGAGCCCGTCTAAAGTCATAACCGGGGTGATAACGACGCATGTCGATCCTCGTTCAAGCTGTATAGACAGCCAACGCAAGATGCAGGCCAGTTCAGAGGTTCGGGAAAACAGGCGGACCTGGCGTGGCAGCCTGCTGCGGATGTCACCAAAGGTTGCACCGATTGTGCCCGCGCTGCCCGCTGCTGGGGCGTTGCGAAACCCCAACGGACGAAGGTGGGGCGCAGCGTCTTCGCCGTTCAAAGGCTCCATCGTGAGATGGGGACAGGGATGACGGGGCGCGCCGGTGCGCTCACGACCTCCGGTGCGTCCATCGCGGGAGGCGGTGTGCTCGCCAAAAAGTGCGCGGCATATTAAATGCTTCTCCTGTCTAGACAGCCTCGCCACCCAAGCCGTCAAGGAGCCTTGCATGACTGCCACTGCCAACCTTCCGCTGATCGACATGTCGGGCGTCCGCGAGGGTGACCCGGCCGCGTTATCTCGGGCGGGCGATGCGATCCGCAAGGCTTGCAGCGAAACGGGCTTCTTCTACATCGTCAACCACGGCGTCCCGCAAACAGTGATCAATGCGGCGATGGCAGCGGCGAAAACCTTTTTCGCCTACCCGAGCGAGGTCAAACGCCGAGTCGCGGTGAACAAGCGTCATCGCGGTTGGCATGCGCTGGGCGGGGCATTGATGTACGAGGCAACCAAGCCTGACTTCAAGGAATTTTTCAGCATGGGGCTCGAGCTGCCGGAAGACGACCCCAGTGTGCTGGCAGGTGAAGCCTTGCGTGGCCCGAACCAATGGCCGGATTTCATGCCGACGTTGCGCCCCGCACTGGGCGCCTATTACGAGGAAATTGGCCGTGCCGGCGCGGATCTGTTGCGGGCGGTGGCAGTCGGGCTGGGGATCGCCCCGGCGTTTTTCGCGCCGAAGTACGGCAAACGGTTGCAGCGCACGCAAATGGTCTATTACCCGCCTCACCCGGCAATGGCCGAGGCCGACCAGTTCGGCGTCGCACCGCACACCGATTACGGCTGCATCACCTTGCTCTATCAGGACAACAGCGGCGGCCTGCAAGTGCGAGAATTGGCGAGCAATCGCTGGATCGATGCGACCCCGATCGAAGGCAGCCTGGTAGTGAACGTCGGCGACCTGTTGGCACGTTGGTCCAACGACCGCTTCCGCTCGACCCTGCACCGCGTGATCAACACCTCAGGCCACGAGCGCTACTCCATCGCGACCTTTTACGACCCTACGTACAGCGCAATCGTCGATCCCTGCGACTTGGGAATCGATGCATCAGCGAGTGCGTATCCACCGGTGGCCGCAGGGGACTACATCCTCAAACGCATCGACGACTCGATGGCGTACCGCAAAAAGGGGGGCGCGGTCTGAAAAAAAAGGGAACCAGACACATGTCCGCTTCCCTTTTTTTGCCGCGTGTTGCCGTCGTTTAAATGACCGCCAAGATCGCCTGGGTCACCGCGTCGATGTTGCGGGTGTTCAACGCTGCTACGCAGATACGGCCGGTGTCCAGTGCATAGATACCGTACTCGTTGCGCAGACGGTGCACCTGTTCGACGGTCAGCCCGGAGTAAGAGAACATGCCGCGCTGGCGGGCGACGAAGCTGAAGTCCTGACCGGCGGCGTTGTCGGCCAGGCGGCGGGTCATCTCTTCGCGCATGCCGCGGATGCGCAGGCGCATTTCAGCCAATTCGTCTTCCCACTTCTGGCGCAGCTCAGGGTTGTTCAGCACCGCAGCGACGATGGTCGCACCGTGGGTCGGCGGGTTGGAGTAGTTGGTGCGGATCACGCGCTTGACCTGAGACAGCACGCGGGCGGTCTCTTCCTTCGAGCCGGTCACGATGGACAGCGCGCCAACGCGTTCGCCGTACAGCGAGAACGATTTGGAGAATGAGCTGGAAGCGAAGAACGTCATACCCGAGTCTGCGAACAGACGCACCGCTGCGGCGTCTTCGTCGATGCCGTCGCCGAAACCCTGGTACGCCATGTCGAGGAATGGCACATGACCTTTGGCCTTGAGCACCTCAAGGACCTTTTTCCAGTCTTCGAGAGTGAGGTCTACGCCGGTCGGGTTGTGGCAGCAGGCGTGCAACACGACGATGGAACCGGAGGGCAGGTTTTGCAGGTCTTCCAGCATGCCCGCGCGGTTCACGTCGTGAGTGGTTGCGTCGTAGTAGCGATAGTTCTGCACCGGGAAACCGGCGGTTTCGAACAGCGCGCGGTGGTTTTCCCAGCTCGGATCGCTGATGGCCACAACTGCATTCGGCGACAGTTGCTTGAGAAAATCCGCGCCGATCTTCAGCGCGCCGGTGCCGCCCACCGCCTGAACGGTCATCACGCGGCCGGAAGCCAGCAGGGGCGATTCGGCCCCGAACAGCAAGGTCTGCACAGCCTTGTCGTAGGCGGCGATGCCGTCGATGGGCAGGTAGCCACGCGGCATATGCTGAGCCACGCGAATTTCTTCCGCTTCGGCAACGGCACGCAGCAGCGGGATTTTCCCTTCTTCGTTGCTGTAAACGCCGACGCCCAGGTTGACCTTGGTGGTGCGGGTGTCGGCGTTGAATGCTTCGTTGAGGCCCAGGATTGGATCGCGTGGTGCCATTTCGACAGCGGAGAACAGGCTCATTTTTGCGGCGGCTCTGAATGGGAGTGAGTGGGTTACATCGCTCCGGCCGAATGCACTAGAGCGGTGCGCAAACGGGGAGTCAGTATAGAGAGCATCGCGGACGGGGGCGACAGGGTGGGGTCGGTTTTTTCCGAGTTTTGCCGAATATTTTCGACCATTAGTCTTATTGCGTGGACTAATGTCCTGATGATGGCTTGAAAGCTGCCGTCGCGGACTCTATGTGTAGTCCCATCACCGTTTGCTTGCACGCCTGCACTTCCCCCGGGGAGAGCGGGCGTCCGCGCTCATTCCGTTCTGGCCCGCCTGCACTGGGGCCATTGCGCAAACAGAGGTCCGTTATGTCCGAGTTTCAGCTCGTTACCCGTTTTGCCCCTGCCGGTGATCAGCCGGAAGCGATTCGCCAGATGGTCGAGGGCATCGAGGCAGGGCTGTCACACCAGACCCTCCTCGGCGTGACCGGGTCGGGCAAGACGTTCAGCATCGCCAATGTGATCCAGCAGGTTCAGCGCCCGACCATGGTGCTGGCGCCGAACAAAACCCTGGCGGCGCAGTTGTACGGCGAATTCAAGGCGTTCTTTCCGAACAACGCCGTCGAATACTTCGTTTCCTACTACGACTATTACCAGCCAGAAGCCTACGTGCCGTCGTCGGACACCTTCATCGAGAAGGACGCGTCCATCAACGATCACATCGAACAGATGCGCCTGTCCGCCACCAAGGCGTTGCTGGAGCGCAAGGACGCGATCATCGTCACCACCGTGTCGTGCATTTACGGGCTGGGCAGCCCTGAGACTTACCTGCGCATGGTGCTGCACGTCGATCGCGGCGACAAAATGGACCAGCGCCAGTTGCTGCGGCGTCTGGCGGACCTGCAGTACACCCGCAACGACATGGATTTCGCCCGTGCCACCTTCCGCGTGCGAGGCGACGTGATCGACATCTTCCCGGCGGAATCGGATCTGGAAGCGATCCGCGTCGAGTTGTTCGATGACGAAGTGGAAAGCCTCTCGGCATTCGATCCCTTGACCGGTGAAGTCATCCGCAAGCTGCCTCGGTTCACCTTTTACCCAAAGAGCCACTACGTCACGCCTCGGGAAACGTTGCTCGATGCGGTCGAAGGCATCAAGGTCGAGCTTCAGGAGCGGCTGGAGTATCTGCGCAGCGCCAATAAGCTGGTCGAAGCGCAGCGCCTGGAGCAGCGCACCCGTTTCGATCTGGAGATGATCCTCGAACTGGGCTACTGCAACGGCATCGAAAACTATTCACGCTACCTGTCAGGTCGCCCGGCCGGGGCGCCGCCGCCCACCCTCTACGACTACCTGCCGCCGGATGCGCTGTTGGTCATCGACGAGTCGCACGTCAGCGTGCCCCAGGTCGGTGCGATGTACAAAGGCGACCGTTCACGCAAGGAAACCCTGGTCGAGTACGGCTTCCGCCTGCCGTCCGCGCTGGACAACCGGCCCATGCGTTTCGATGAGTGGGAAAGCGTCAGCCCGCAGACCATTTTCGTGTCGGCCACGCCCGGTCCGTATGAGGGCGAGCACGCTGGGCGAGTGATCGAGCAGGTGGTTCGGCCGACCGGGCTGGTGGACCCGCAGGTCGAGATACGCCCGGCGTTGACTCAGGTGGACGACCTGCTGTCCGAGATCAAGAAGCGCGTGGCCAACGACGAGCGGGTGCTGGTCACCACGTTGACCAAGCGCATGTCGGAAGACCTCACCGATTACCTGGCCGACCATGGCGTGCGCGTGCGTTACCTGCACTCGGACATCGACACGGTGGAGCGGGTGGAGATCATCCGCGACCTGCGGCTGGGCACCTTCGACGTGCTGGTGGGCATCAACCTGCTGCGTGAGGGCCTGGACATGCCGGAGGTGTCGCTGGTGGCGATCCTCGATGCCGACAAGGAAGGCTTCCTGCGCTCCGAGCGCTCGCTGATCCAGACCATCGGCCGTGCCGCGCGAAACCTCAACGGCCACGCGATTCTCTACGCTGACAACATGACCGGCTCGATGGAGCGGGCCATCGGCGAAACCGAGCGCCGCCGTGAGAAACAGGTGGCGTTCAACGAGGCCAACGGCATCGTGCCCAAGGGGGTGGTCAAGGACATCACCGATATCATGGAAGGCGCGACGGTGCCGGGTTCGCGCAGCAAGAAGCGCAAGGGCATGGCCAAGGCTGCCGAGGAGAATGCGAAGTACGAAGCCGAGTTGCGCTCGCCCAGCGAGATCAATAAGCGTATTCGTCAATTGGAGGAGAAGATGTATCAACTGGCTCGCGACCTGGAGTTCGAGGCCGCTGCGCAGATGCGCGATGAAATTGCCAAATTGCGTGAGCGTTTGTTGACAGTGTGAAGGCTAATCGTACCCACGCTCTGACCTGCTCCCCAAAAGTTGGACACCCATCCTGACTTTGATGATCGTTCCCACGCTCCCGCGTGGGAATGCCGCCCGGGACGCTCCGCGTCCCCCTGACGCAGAGCGTCGGACCCTGCGTTACCACGCGGAGCGTGGGAACGATCACATCGTAGGCGTATGACACCCCATCCCTACGGCAACTTCATCGTTCCTACGCTCCCGCGTGGGAATGCCGCCCGGGACGCTCCGCGTCTTACTGACGCAGAGCGTCGTACCCTGCGTTACCACGCGGAGCGTGGGAACGATCACATTTTGGCGACGGCAAGATCGTTCACTGAACCCCGCCCGGTGCGCCGAATTTGAATGGATCGTCCCAGCGCGTTTTTGCATTTTTCGCCTTGATGGCGTCGCTGGGTGGGCGAATCATTTGCACGGTGAAGCTGCCGTCGGTGCCGGTGTAGACCACGGCACTGATACCGCCGTCCAGGTAGCTGGCGATGGTGGCGAGGTTGATTTCCACCAGTGCGCTGCTGACACCGGTGTTACCCAAGCGGCGACCGATGTTGAACGCTTCAA
>NZ_JAOCEA010000032.1:0-22935 GCF_029841165.1 Pseudomonas sp. GD03842
ATGGCCATCTTCCTTTCTTTCAAACGAATAAAAAACCCGCTCGTCGAAGGCTGCAGACCGCGTCGACATCAATGAAGCTCGATGATCAGCGCGGTCGGACAGCCCGAAACGAACGGGTTCTCTTTATAAGTCAGGCGGCGGGTTTAAACCAGCTTCTCCAACTCCGGTACGGCTTCGAACAGGTCCGCGACCAGACCGTAGTCAGCCACTTGGAAGATCGGGGCTTCTTCATCCTTGTTGATCGCGACGATCACTTTAGAATCCTTCATGCCGGCCAAATGCTGGATCGCACCGGAGATACCGACGGCGATGTAGAGCTGAGGCGCAACGATCTTGCCAGTCTGCCCCACTTGCATGTCATTCGGTACGAAACCGGCGTCGACCGCAGCACGGGAGGCACCCACCGCAGCACCCAGTTTGTCCGCCAGTGCGTACAGATGCTTGAAGTTGTCGCCGTTCTGCATGCCACGCCCGCCGGAAACGACGATCTTGGCAGCGGTCAGCTCAGGACGGTCGGACTTGGCCAGCTCTTCACCGACGAAGGACGACTTGCCCGCATCGTGAGCGGCCGAAACAGCTTCGACGGCAGCGGAGCCACCTTCAGCGGCCACGGCATCGAAACCGGTGGCGCGCACGGTGATGACCTTGATGGCCGCCGTCGACTGAACGGTCGCAATGGCGTTGCCGGCGTAAATCGGACGCTTGAAGGTGTCGGCAGACTCCACCGAAATGATTTCGGAGATCTGGTCGACGTCCAGTTGCGCGGCCACGCGAGGCAGGGTGTTCTTGCCATTGGACGTGGCAGGCGCCAGCACATGGCTGTAACCGGAAGCCAGTTCGGCAATCAAGGGTGCAACGTTTTCCGGCAACTGATGGGCGTAGGCCGCGTGGTCAGCGACCAGCACCTTCGCCACGCCAGCGATTTTCGCAGCCGCCTCGCCAACGGTGCCGACGTTTTGGCCGGCCACCAGGACGTGGACATCGCCACCGATCTTGGCGGCGGCGGCAACGGTGTTCAAAGTGGCGGGAGCGATCGCGCCGTTTTCGTGCTCAGCGATAACCAGGATAGTCATTTAGATTACCTTCGCCTCGTTCTTCAGTTTTTCGACCAGTTCTGCAACCGACTTGACCTTGATGCCGGCGCCGCGGACAGCCGGGGCCTCGACCTTCAGGGTCTTGTTGGTGGAGGCAATGGAAACGCCCAGCGCATCCGGGGTAAGGGTTTCCAGAGGTTTCTTCTTGGCCTTCATGATGTTGGGCAGCGATGCGTAACGCGGCTCGTTCAGGCGCAGGTCGGTGGTGACGATCGCCGGCAGATTCAACGAAACGGTCTGCAGGCCGCCGTCGATTTCACGCGTCACGGCAACCTTGTCCCCCGACACCTCGACCTTGGAGGCGAAGGTGCCTTGAGGGTAACCGCTCAGGGCGGCCAACATCTGGCCGGTCTGGTTATTGTCGCTGTCGATGGCCTGCTTGCCCAGGATGACCAGTTGAGGCTGTTCTTTATCGACCACGGCCTTGAGCAACTTGGCCACGGCCAGGGAAGTCAGTTCCTCGGCGGCTTCAACGAGAATGGCGCGATCGGCGCCCAGCGCCAGCGCAGTACGGAGTTGCTCCTGAGCGGTGGCAGGGCCGATGGTGACGACGACGATTTCGGTCGCAACGCCCTTCTCTTTCAGGCGAACGGCCTCTTCCACGGCGATTTCGCAGAACGGGTTCATCGACATTTTGACGTTAGCGAGATCGACGCCGGAGTTGTCCGCTTTGACGCGGACCTTGACGTTGTAGTCGACCACTCGTTTGACAGCTACAAGAACCTTCATGGATTCCTCGGTACTCTCCGGTGAAAAGAAGTCGCCAGACCCGGCTGGCGATGGATACACGTCAGTGTAAAGAACACCTTTGAAAACAGCGTATTCGTGGTTGCTTAACGGGGAGTTCAGCAAAAAACAACCGCTCACCCGCCGCAACCCACGTCATATTCTGGCCGCGCGTGTAAACTGCACCCGCTCGCCGATGCGACAGCCTTCAGGGGGCGCGCCGCACGGCTTTTCGTGCCGTTTTCAAAGGGGCTCTCAGACCCTTGATCAGCTTACGGCAAGCGCAAAACCGCCCGTATCTTGACCGGAAGACCTATTCCGGTCAATACGACAAAAATGCCAGTCATGAGCCGTCTCCCTATGGTTTATCAGGGTTTCAGCTGATTCAAACAAACGTTTGTATTGGACCTCCGAGGTGGTGTAGATATAATGCGCCCCTTTGAGATGACACCGGGATGACAGCCTCCCTCGTGTCGGTTTTTTACGACTTATAAAAAAATACCGTTCGAGCCTTGATCAGGAGATAGCCAGTGGAACGCGAATTTATGGAATTCGACGTCGTCATCGTCGGAGCCGGCCCTGCCGGGCTGTCCGCCGCATGCCGTCTGAAGCAGAAGGCCGCCGAAGCTGGTCAGGAAATCAGCGTCTGCGTGGTCGAAAAAGGCTCTGAAGTCGGCGCCCACATCCTCTCTGGCGCAGTGTTCGAACCTCGCGCCCTGAATGAGCTGTTCCCGGACTGGAAAGCACTCGGCGCCCCTCTGAACACGCCAGTCAAAGGTGACGACATCTTCGTGCTGACCAGCAGCGAGGCGTCGACCAAAGTCCCAGGCGCCTTCGTGCCCAAGACCATGCACAACGAAGGCAACTACATCATCTCGCTCGGCAACCTGTGCCGCTGGCTTGCGCAGCAGGCCGAAAACCTGGGCGTCGAGATCTACCCTGGCTTCGCGGCGCAGGAAGCGCTGATCGACGAGAACGGCGTGGTCCGCGGGATTCTCACCGGTGACATGGGTGTCGACCGCGAAGGCCAGCCTAAAGAAGGCATGTACACCCCCGGCATGGAGCTGCGTGGCAAATACACGCTGTTCGCCGAGGGTTGCCGTGGCCACATCGGCAAGCAATTGATCAAGCGCTTCAATCTGGACAGCGAAGCCGATGCCCAGCATTACGGCATCGGCCTGAAAGAAATCTGGGAAATCGATCCGGCGAAACATCAGCAGGGCCTGGTGGTGCATACCGCTGGCTGGCCGCTGGATGTCATGGGCACCGAGAACACCGGCGGCTCCTTCCTCTATCACCTGGAGAACAACCAGGTCGTGGTCGGCCTGATTGTCGACCTGTCCTACGCCAACCCCTACCTGTCGCCATTCGACGAGTTCCAGCGCCTCAAGCACCACCCGGTCCTCAAGCAATACCTGGAAGGCGGCAAGCGCATCAGCTATGGCGCCCGCGCGATCTGCAAGGGCGGTTTGAACTCGCTGCCGAAGATGGTCTTCCCCGGGGGCGCGTTGATCGGCTGTGACCTGGGCACCCTGAACTTCGCCAAGATCAAGGGCAGCCACACGGCGATGAAGTCCGGCATGTTGGCCGCTGAAGCAGTGGCCGATGCGCTGCTCGCAGGGAACGAAGGCGGTGAAGCGCTGAATGCCTACGTCGAAGCCTTCAAAGGCAGTTGGTTGCACGAAGAGCTGTTCGCCAGCCGTAACTTCGGCGCCGCGATCCACAAGTTCGGCCCGATTCTTGGTGGCGCCTTCAACTTCATCGATCAGAATCTCTTCGGTGGCAAGATCCCATTCACGCTGCACGACAACAAGCCCGACTACGCCTGCCTGAAGCTGGCAGCCGATGCCAAGCGCATCGACTACCCGAAGCCCGATGGCAAGCTGAGCTTCGACAAGCTGAGTTCGGTGTTCATCTCCGGCACCAACCATGAAGAAGAACAGCCCTGCCACCTGAAGCTCAAGGACCCTAGCATTCCAATCAACGTCAACTTGCCCAAGTACGATGAACCCGCGCAGCGGTACTGCCCTGCGGGCGTGTATGAGGTGGTGACTCAGGAGGATGGCACCAAGCGGTTCCAGATCAACGCGCAGAACTGCGTGCACTGCAAGACCTGCGACATCAAGGACCCCTCGCAAAACATCACGTGGGTGGCCCCGGAAGGCGCCGGCGGGCCGACTTACCCGAATATGTAAGCGCCCTCTGGGGGAGCACGCCTGCCCGCGACAGCATCGTGCCGGTCAACACATCGGTTGCCGACAGATCGCCATTGCGGGGAGGCGCGCTCCTGCAACAAGTGACTGCTTCACGCCGAGATCCGCAGTAAAGCCCCCTCCTCGCCTGGGTTGCGCTCGAAGTAACGCTTGTATTCGCGGCTGAACTGCGACGTGCTCTGATAGCCCACTCGGTGCGCGGCCTGCGCCACACCCAGTCCCTCTCCGATCAGCATCTGCTGCGCTTTGAGCAGCCGAAGCCGCTTGAGGTACTGCACCGGCGACAGCAAGGTGCTGCGCTTGAAATGCTCATGGAAAGTCGACACGCTCATGTTGGCGCATCGGGCCAGGTCGTCGACACTCAACGCCTCATTGTAGTGATCCCGCAGGTGCTGGAGGGCGGCCGCAATTCGAGCGAAATGCCCTTGTTGTTCGACCAGAGCCCTCAGTACACCGGCTTGCGGCCCGCGCAAAGCGGCGTAAAGCACTTCGCGAACCCGCGCGGCGCCGATCACTTGAGCATCCAGCGGATCGTGCAGGCAGCGCAGCAGACGCTCCACGCTTTCGCGCATCGACTCATCCATGGCCGCCGAACTCATGGATTCCGGCGTCTGGGCCTTGACCGTCACACCGGGGGCCTGCCCCATGGACTGAACCAATTCACTCAATACGGTCCGGTCGATGGACACCGCGACACCGTACATCGGCTCGTTTTCAGTGGCGAAGGTCTCGCACATGAACGGCACCGACAGCGCCTGGACCAGATAGTGGCCCGCTCCGTATTCGAGCGTGCGCGACCCCAGACGCGCCAGTTTGCTGCCTTGGGCAAGCACCACCAGGCTCGGCTCGTAAATCTGCGGGCTGCTGGCAACGTAATAATTCCAGGACATGACTTGGACACCGCCGACGCGCGTGTCGACAAAACCAGGGCATGTGGCCAGCGGTTTGATAAGCGACACCAGCGTGTCATTGGCATCGGTATGAAGAGAAAGGGGCATCGAACGACCGGACATAGGATTAGACACTGCCATCATCGCAGATACGTGGCGAGAGTCAGCCCCTGTCGGTGCGATTCCGGAGAATTAGGCATGACACGCGTAGGAATGGTCATGGTCGCTGGCGGCAGCCCTGAGCAGAATGCACAGCCTCTATTTTCACGTTCTAGCGAGGTTCACCATGTACACAGCTATCGGTTATGCCGCCCAGTCAGCCACCACGCCCCTCGCCCCCATGACCTTCAACCGCCGCAGCCCGCGTCCGGATGACGTCGCCATCGATATTCTGTACTGCGGGGTCTGCCACTCCGACATTCACCAGGCGCGCAACGAATGGGGCATCGCCGTTTACCCGCTGATGCCTGGCCATGAAATCGTCGGCAAGGTCACTGAAGTGGGCGCCAACGTGACCCGCCACAAAGTCGGCGATCTGGTCGGTGTCGGCTGCATGGTCGACTCCTGCCGTCAGTGCGAAGCCTGCGCTGCGGATCTGGAACAGTATTGCCTGGAAGGCCCGACCCTGACCTACGCCACCCCCGATCGCATCGACGGCACCAACACCATGGGCGGTTACTCCAGCAGCATCGTGGTCAGCGAGCACTTCGTGGTACGCATTCCGGAGAAACTCGACCTGGCCTCCGCGGCACCGATCCTCTGCGCGGGGATCACCACCTACTCCCCACTCAAGCACTACGGCGTCAAGGCCGGCGACAAGGTCGGCGTGCTGGGCATGGGCGGCCTGGGCCACATGGGCATCAAGTTCGCGAAGGCGATGGGCGCGCAAGTGACCCTCTTCACCCGCTCCGCGAGCAAGGCCGAAGAAGCTCGGCGTCAGGGAGCAGATCACGTGATCGTCTCCACCGACGAAGCCCAAATGAAAGCGGCCGCCGGGCAATTCGATTTCTTGCTGGACACCATTCCGGTGCAGCACGACCTGAACCCCTACCTGGAGACCCTGCGCTTCGACGGCGTCCACATTCTGGTGGGCCTGATCGAACCGGTCGACCCGGCCCTGCACACCGCCAATCTGGTCATGAAGCGTCGCGTCCTGGCCGGTTCGTTGATTGGCGGTATTGCCGAGACCCAGGAAGTCCTGGACTTCTGTGCCGAGCATGACATCCGCTGCGACATCGAGATGCTCGACATCAAACACATCAACGAAGCGTACAGCAGGATGATCGCCGGGGACGTGAAGTATCGGTTCGTGATCGATATGGCAACGTTGAAGGCCTGAGCATCACCGAGAACTGCCTGTCCCTGGTCGCCCTCACGCTCGCTGGCAGCGTCATCGACGCTGTGCTCCCATGATGCGTGAGGACGATCGCATGGGCTTTATCCTGTCTGGGTGAGCATGAGGGATCATCCGCCCAGTTCCGCTGACAAGCGGGCCGCTACGTCCTTGATCACCGGCACCAGCTCGGTCATCTTTTCCAACGGCATATAGGGCACGGTGCCAGCGACGCTGATACCGGCCACAATGTGCTTGCTGGCGTCCCGGATCGGTGCCGCGACGCAGCGGATCGACGGTTCGTTGTCTTCCAGATCGAACGCGTAGCCCCCCTCCACGTAGTCGTGCATCCGCGCGCAGACCTGCTCCCAAGTCTGCTCTTGATAGGCGGGCCACAATGGGTTTCTACCTCCTTCCGGCACGCTGATCTCGAACAGACGCCGCCATTCGCTTTCCGGGCTGTCCAGCAACAACGCCTTTCCGATACCGGTCCGCGCCAACGGCATGCGGTGGCCGACCCTGGAGCGCATTTCGGGGCCGTTGCGGCCGGGATTCTTGTGCAGGTACAGCACGTCATCGCCTTCACGGATCGCCAAGTGCACTGTGTCGCCGGTCAGCGCCGACAGTTCATCAAGGAAAGGCCGGGCCAACATCGGCAGCGGCAGCTCCTCACGCGCCTGAAACCCCAACTCGATCAGCTTGGGGCCCAGAACATAACCAACCTGTGGCAACACCCGCAGATAGCGTTCCTCGACCAGGCAACTGGCCAGACGGTGCGTGGTGCTGCGGGTGGTACCAATGGACTGGGCGATTTCCTTGAGGTCCCGGGCGCCGCGGGCAACGGCCTGCACCACGCCCAAACCACGCAACAGGGTTTGCGTGCCAGTGGGGGCGGCGTCTTTGCTGGCGGGCGGCGTGGGCGTGGTGTCGGAAGAGTCGTGCATGTCGCGCCTTATCGATTCGGAAAGCTGGCGGCATTATCGTCGCCAGCCTGTGTAGTGCCAACCTTACAACTCGATCCGCTCGACCTTCCCCACCAGCAGGATGTAGGACAGTGCCCCGAGCAGCGCCAGCACGGCGATGTAGGTGATCGCCGGGGCGAAGGACTCACCCGCCGCGAGGAAACCGATCACGATGGGCGTGGCGATGGCCGACAGGTTACCGATCAGGTTGAAGGTGCCGCCGGTCAGGCCCAGCAAACGAGCTGGCGCCAGCGTCGAGACCAACGACCACGTGATCGACGCCAGCCCATTGCCAAAGAACGCCAGCGCCAGGAAAGCGATCACCAAAGGGGTCGATTCCACGTAGTTGGCGCCGATGATCGAAGTGGAAATCAGCAGCCCCGCGATAATCGGCAGTTTGCGCGCGAAGCCCACCGTATGGCCGCGACGGATCAGCCAATCGGAGAAAAAGCCCGAACACAGCACGCCGATGAAGGCCGCCAGGAACGGCAACGACGCCAGCAATCCGGATTTGATGAAATCCATGCCCCGGTACTTCACCAGGTAAGTCGGGAACCAGGTGAGAAAGAACCACAGCGTCGAGTTGAGGCAGAACTGCCCCAGATAAATCCCCCACAACTTGCGCTTGCTCAGGACGATGCCCAGATCGGCCCAGTTGAAACCGGATTTCGCCGACTCGGCCTGTATGTCCACCAGACCGCCGCCCGCCTTGATAAGGTCGATCTCCCCCTGATTCACCCCCTTGAAATCACGGGGCTCACGGTAGACCCAGTACCAGATGACCGCCCACAGCACACCGACGCCGCCGGTGACGACGAACACCATGTGCCAGCCGAACGCGGTCTGCAGCCAGGCGAGGAGCGGCGTCAGAAACGCCAGCCCGACAAACTGTCCGGAGGTGTAGAAGCCCACGGCCGTGGCCCGCTCTTTTTCCGGAAACCAAGCGGTGACCACACGGCTGTTGATGGGGTACGCCGGGGCTTCCAGTGCTCCAACGGCCATACGCAACACGAACAGGCCGACGAAGCTGCCGACGAAACCCAGGCATATCGTGGCGATGGACCACAGCGCCAATGCGACGGCATAGAGGATGCGCGGCGGCACGCGATCCACCAACCAGCCCCCGGGCAGTTGCATGGCAGCGTAGGTCCAACCAAAGGCCGAGAAAATCAGCCCGGCATGCACGGCGTCGATGCCCAATTCGCGGGTCAGTGCCGGAGCGGCAATGGACAGGTTGCTACGGTCCAAATAGTTGATCACCACGGTGATGAACAGCAGGACCATGATGAAATAACGTTTGCGGGTCGGCGTGGCGGTGATCGCCCGCGCCGGCGACAAGGTCTGTGTGCGCATGGGAGATGAGCCTCTTTTTATGGTTGTCTGAGGTCTGCAAGAGCCGCGGTGGGTAGGGTTGGCCTTTTCCGGCTTCCCACGGCGGATGATCCAGGCGGCTGGGCCGGCCAGGATGCGCACTGTCCCCTCTGGGACGAGCGCACCCGGCGTGCCCGAGCCTGATCACCACTCGGCGAAACTGCCGTCCGCGTGGCGCCAGATCGGGTTGCGCCAGCGATGGCCAACAGCGGCGCGTTCCTGGACGTATTCCTCGTTGATCTCGATGCCCAGGCCCGGACCGTTGGGGATCCTCACCATGCCCTTCTCGTAGTCGAACACGTGCGGGTCCTTGACGTAGTCGAGCAGGTCGTTGCTTTCGTTGTAATGGATACCCAGGCTCTGTTCCTGGATGAACGCGTTGTAGCACGCCGCGTCCAGTTGCAGGCAGGCTGCCAGCGCGATCGGTCCCAGCGGGCAATGCAGCGCCAGCGCCACATCGTAGGCTTCGGCCATGTTGGCGATCTTGCGGGTTTCGGTGATGCCGCCGGCGTGGGATGCATCGGGCTGGATGATGTCGACGTAACCTTCACTCAGCACGCGCTTGAAGTCCCAGCGCGAGTACAGGCGTTCACCCAGCGCAATGGGGGTACTGGTCAGCGGCGCCAGCTCCTTGAGTGCTTCGTAGTTTTCACTGAGCACCGGTTCTTCGATGAACATCAGTTTGAATGGGTCCAGTTCTTTCATCAGCACCTTGGCCATCGGCTTGTGCACGCGACCGTGAAAATCCACGCCGATGCCCACGTTCGGGCCCACCGCATCGCGCACCGCGGCAACGTTGGCCAGCGCCAGGTCGACCTTGTCGAAGGTGTCGAGGAACTGCAGTTCTTCAGTGCCGTTCATTTTCACCGCCGTGAACCCGCGGGCCACCGCTTCCTTCGCCGCACGCGCGGTGTCCGCCGGCCGGTCGCCGCCGATCCAGGAATACACGCGAATCTTGTCCCGCACCTGCCCACCCAACAGATCGCTGACCGACACGCCCAGCGCCTTGCCTTTGATGTCCCACAGCGCCTGATCGATGCCGGCCAGCGCGCTCATGTGGATCGCGCCGCCGCGATAGAAGCCGCCGCGATAGAGCACCGTCCAGATGTCCTCGATGTTGCGCGGGTCCTTGCCGATCAGGTAATCGGACAGTTCATCCACGGCCGCGGCGACGGTGTGCGCCCGTCCCTCGACCACCGGCTCGCCCCAGCCGGTGACACCCTCGTCGGTTTCCACCTTTAGAAAGCACCAGCGCGGCGGCACGATGAAGGTGGTCAGTTTGGTGATTTTCATTTCATTTCTCTCTTATTCGAAAACGCCTAATCGAAAACGCAGCGTCACGGCCACCTGTCAGCAGGGGCCACGCCTGTTCATCAGCCATTCGCCCGGCGCTGACGGTTCCAGGCCGCGACATACGCCTGGGCGCGCTCGGCGACATCCGCCGCGCTCATGCCCGGCTTGAACAGGCCCGACCCCAGGCCGAAACCGGCCACCCCCGCTTCCAGGAACACCTGCATGTTGTCCGGGGTGATGCCACCCACTGGCAGTAGCAGCGTGCCGGCAGGCAGTACCGCCAGCCAGGCCTTCACCACGGCGGGGTTCATCTGTTCGGCGGGGAAGAGCTTGAGGACGTCGGCGCCATTGGCCAATGCCGCGAAGGCTTCGGTCGGCGTGGCGACCCCCGGGGACAGCTGCAAGCCTTCGGCCTTGGCTGCCCGGAGCACCTCGGGATCGCTGTGCGGCATGACGATGACCTGCCCGCCTGCCGCCTTCACCTGACGCACCTGATCCGGCGTCAGCACCGTGCCCGCGCCGATCAGGCAATCGGCAGGCAGGCTCTGACGCAACGAGCGGATGCTGTCGTAGGGCTGTGGCGAGTTGAGGGGGACTTCGATGACCCGAAAACCGGCGGCATAAAGGACTTCACCGATCTGCGTGGCCTCTTCCGGGCGCAGGCCGCGCAAAATCGCGACCAGGCCGTTTTGCGCGAGGGCGTGTTTGAGCATGTCAATTCTCGATGGGATGGCGCCGGGGCGCGACGGTGGAAAAAGGGGCGATCAGACCGGCTTGCAGTGCAACTTGCCAAAGACCGCGTTCGGTGGCCTGCTCGGCAAACGTCACCTGAGCAAAGCCATGAGCGTTCAACGCTCGCTGGTAACGTTCGAGTAACGGGCCGTTGCCGATCAGAATCACGTCAGGCAACTCAGCGCCGGACCGGTGGAGCAATTGGGCCAGCGCGAGGAGTTCGTGACCGATCAACAGCCCGGACAGGTAGTCGGCTTGTTCAGTCGCGGACAGCGCGCCCGTCAGGCCCAGGGTGCGGGTGCTGAAAATGGTCGACAGCGGGCCGGCAGCGCCTTCGGGTGAGCACGACACCGCAACGCCACGATCAAAGGCCGCTTCGTGGAAGGCCTCGCCGCGCTGAAGCGTCCGCCCGAGAATGGTGTGAGTGGACAGTGCAGCGTAAACCTCGCCGGTCATGAAGGTATCGAAATGTTCAATGCGACCCTCCACCGCCCTCACCCATTTCGAATGACTGCCCGGCAGCCCGATCAGTAAAGAAGATGAGTGATTCCGCAGCGCGCTGAGGACGCCCAGTACCTGGGTTTCTTCGCCGCGCATCACGTTCGGCAGGGCCGAACGTTGCAGCACACCTGGCACGATGTGCACGTCCACGCCGCGCAGGCTGCGCACAGTGACCAGCGCGGAACTCAACGCGCTGACGCTGGCCGGGGTTTCCCGATACGCCGCTTCGCGCCAGCCTTGGGCGCTGCCGACCATGCCGCAGGCGATGACCGGCACGTGGGGCTCGGCATCGAGCCAATCGCCGCAGGCCTCGTCGAAAGCCAATTCGAATCCGTCTGTACAGGGTTGTCCAGCGATGGACCGAGGCGTCGACGGCAATTGCATGATGCCCGCGTTGAGCGAGCGGTGTTCCAGCACTCGGCCGTGTTCGCCGAGCCGGTACGCCCGTAAGGAAGTCGTCCCCCAATCGAGCGCGATCAATTGCGCCTGCATGGCTTCACCTGATTGTTATTGATGGGTGGTGGTGTGGTCGGACTATAACCCCCCGAGTGCTTAATTCTCAATATGTAAATTTGCATCCCACATAATGGGATTTGCCTTCGAAGCAGCCGAACGACGAGCATCGCGACCACCGGTTAGCAGTCGCCTCGTGGACTGAGGCATACTCCCCTGCAGTTGGCGCCCCTTCCTCAAGCCAACCCCACCATTCATCAGCCGTCCGTGCCGAAGGTGGTAACCTCCCCGCGCTGTGTTCCTGCCTGTGATCTGCCTTGCCTGCGCGCGTCCGCGCGGGATAGCTCGCTGCCAGCCACGCTCTACACTCATCTACAAAAGGACCCGTCAGATGAAGCGATTTCTCGTGCTCGACAGTTTCCGCGGCCTCTGTGCAGTGGCTTTGGTCGTTCATCATTCGCACATTGAACGCAGCATCACCGAGCTCACGTTTTTTCGTAATGCCAGCCAGTTCGCCGGATTTTTCTTCGCGCTGAGCGGCTTTCTCATCTATCGCCGCTATGTCAGCTACCTGAGCAGCACACGCGAACTGAGGGACTTCATGATCGGCCGTGTCTGCCGGGTGATGCCGCTGCATGTTGCCGTGCTGCTGTTCTTCATCGGTTTCGAATGCTTGAAACTGCTGCTGGAGCGCTACGGTTTGTCCCTCAGCTATCCCGCCTTCAGCGGCGACCGCGCGCCACGTGAGATCCTGCCAAACCTGCTGCTGATTCAAGCCTGGTGGCCCACCTTCAATGCGCTCTCGTTCAATTACCCGGCCTGGCTGATCAGCGTGCAGTTCTACTTGTGGCTTCTTTTCGGATGTTTGATGGTTGCGCTGCCTGGGCTGGCACGCACGCTGTGCCTGCTGGTGTGCGCGGCGGCTTTCGTGGCGTTGTATCTGGATGTCACGCAGATTCCGCGCAACGTCCTCTGGGGGGCGGCGTGCTTCTTCGCCGGGACTTTCACTTATCGCCTGTACGTGCGCCTGCGTGACTCGGCCCCCGGCCCTCTGGTGAGCAGCACCTTGGAAATCGCCATCCTGGGGATGATCGGCTTCGTGATGACCGAAGTCGAGGGTCCGATAACGGTCGAACTGGGCCTGCTGTTCTGCGCGGCGATTCTGATCTTTTCCCACGAAGCCGGGATCGTCTCGCGGCTGTTGAGCCTGCGGCTATTCCCAGCGCTCGGTAACCTCTGGCTGTCGATCTACCTGACCCATGCGGCGGTGATCTTCGTCCTGGGGACGGCCTTGGCGGTGGCGTCGAAATATGCCGGTCTTCCACTGTTGCTCGACAAGCCAGCGCAGGACAGCGGGCTCATGACGCGCTACCTGAGCACCGGGAGCACCCTGAACGACAACCTGCTCATGCTGTTCGTGGTGGTGGCGGTCATCGTGGTGTCGATGCTCACCCATCGCTACATCGAGGCGCCGGGAATACGCTTTGGCTGGCACTGGAAACGCGGGACCCTGCTGCGCCGTCGCAAGGACGACCCGCCGCAGACGCAGGTCTGAAGGCGCCCTTTGCGCCTTTCCCGTCCAAGGGTTCATGGATGAGCGCCGACTGCCTCTGCCTCCGCTGCCTGACTTGGTGTTAAATTCCGCTCGCGGATGACACGTACAGCCTGCTTCGACCGACATCGGCAGGCCATGAACAGGAAGGCACCATGAACAGCCCTATCAACACCTCTCTCTCGCCGGTGGCAACATGATCGAAGTCACCGAAGTTTCCATCGCCGACTTACGCGCTGCCCTGGCGGCCGGCCGCACCACCTCCGTGGAATTGGTCGAAGCCTATCTGGCACGTATCGATGCCTATGACGGCCCCGACACGGACACCGCGCTCAATGCGGTGGTGGTGCGTAACCCTGAGGCGCTGCGGGAAGCGCAAGCGGCGGATGAACGCCGGGCCAACGGCAACACCCTGGGGCCGCTCGATGGCATTCCCTACACCGCCAAGGACAGCTACCTGGTCAAGGGCCTGACCGCCGCCTCGGGCAGTCCGGCCTTCGCCGACCTGATCGCCTACCGCGACGCGTTCACCATCGAGCGTCTGCGCGCCGCCGGTGCCATTTGCCTGGGCAAGACCAACATGCCACCGATGGCCAACGGCGGCATGCAGCGCGGCGTTTATGGCCGTGCGGAGAGCCCGTACAACGCCGCTTACTTGACCGCGCCATTTGCATCGGGCTCCTCCAACGGCGCGGGCACCGCGACGGCCGCCAGCTTCGCGGCGTTCGGCCTGGCCGAGGAAACCTGGTCCAGCGGCCGCGGCCCGGCATCCAATAACGGGCTGTGCGCCTACACCCCGTCGCGGGGCGTGATCTCGGTCCGTGGCAACTGGCCGCTGACGCCCACCATGGACGTGGTCGTGCCCTTCGCCCGGACCATGGCCGACCTGCTGGAGGTGCTCGATGTGGTGGTCGCGCCGGACCCGGACACCCGCGGTGATCTTTGGCGCATGCAGCCTTGGGTTCCGATCCCGTCGGTGGCGTCGGTTCGCCCTGACACCTATGCAGCGCTTCGCGTGGGCGCAGAAGCGCTGGCCGGCAAGCGCCTCGGCATTCCCCGCATGTACATCAATGCCGATCCCGACGCCGGCACCAGCGAAGCGCCCGGCATTGGCGGTCCCACTGGGCAGCGCATTCGCACGCGGGCGTCGGTGATCGAACTGTGGGAGGCTGCGCGCCAGGCCCTGGAAGCGGCGGGTGCCCAAGTGATCGAGGTGGATTTCCCACTGGTCTCCAATTGCGAAGGCGACCGCCCGGGTGCGCCGACCGTGTACAACCGTGGCATCGTCTCCAAAGAATTCCTCCATCACGAACTGTGGGACCTGACAGCCTGGGCGTTCGATGATTTCCTGCGGGCCAATGACGACCCGAAACTGAACCGGCTGGTGGACGTCGATGGCCCGAACATCTTCCCCCACGATCCCGGCACCCTGCCCAACCGCGAAGGCGACCTGGCCGCGGGCATGGACGAGTACGTGCGCATGGCCGAGCGCGGTATTACGCCATGGGACAAGATCCCTACCTTGCCGGACGGCTTGCGCGGCCTGGAACGCACACGTAAGCAGGATCTGGAAGACTGGATGGACGAACTGGGCCTGGATGCGGTGCTGTTCCCGACCGTCGCTGACGTCGCACCGGCCAACGCCGACGTCGACCCGCAAGCCGCAGACATCGCCTGGAGCAACGGCGTGTGGGTGGCTAACGGCAACCTTGCCATTCGTCATCTGGGCGTCCCTACGGTCACTGTGCCCATGGGCGTCATGGCGGACATCGGCATGCCGGTCGGCTTGACCTTCGCCGGGCGCGCCTACGACGACTCGGCGCTGTTGAAACTGGGTGCGGCGTTCGAGTCGACGGGCAACAGGCGTTTGATTCCGCCGCGTACCCCTCCGCTGGGCCCGGCCTAGTCAGCCAAAGCGGGTGGGGCGCCTCGCCGAAAGCGCCTGCACGCTCGACGTTTAGGTACGTCGGCGTTGCAGGCGGCGCTATTGCACCTGGTCTCCCGGCCACCAAGGCCTTCCCTAACGACACGATGGTCGGCGTACGCGGGCTGGGCAATACTGCTTTGACAGTTCCCCCGTTGAGAAGGAAGTCCCGTGTCGTCGAGCGCCTCCCCCCTTCCTCTGCTTGAAACCCGGCACTTGAGTCGTCTAGCGCCGGACGGGCATGACCTGCTGTTGCAACCCACACACTTCACCTTGATGCCAGGCGACCAAGTGGCGATCACGGGCGCCTCCGGCTCGGGCAAAAGTGTGCTGCTGCGGACCCTCGCGCTGCTCGACGCGCCCAGCGGTGGCGAGCTGCTGTGGCTGCAGCGGCCGCTCCGCGCCGACGCCATTCCCGCCTTTCGCACTTGCGTGAGCTACCTCGCTCAGCGCCCGGCGCTGATCGAGGGGTCGGTGCTCGACAACCTGCAACTGCCCTATTCCCTCAAAAGCTTGAAGGGACGCGCTTTCGACCTAAAACGGGCAACCCATCTGCTGGCTCAGGCGGGCAAGGAGCCAGTGTTCCTGAACCGCTCCGTTGCCGAGCTTTCCGGGGGAGAATCACAACTCGTCGCCTTGGTGCGCACCTTGCAACTGGAGCCTCGGGTCCTGTTGTTCGACGAACCGACGTCCGCCCTCGATCCGCAATCGGCCGCTGCGGTCGAGGCACTGGTGCTGCACTGGTTCAGAGCGGATGCTGGCGCCCGAGCCTATGTCTGGGTGTCGCACGACCCCGAGCAAGCCGAACGCATGAGCACTCGGCACCTCACCATGGCCAAGGGTGCCTTGCGGGAGCGGCAGCCGTGAACTACCAGAACCTGACGCCCCTCGATCTGGCCATTGCCGCCGCACTGATTCTGATCAACGGTGCCCTTTCACTGCTGCTCAAGCTCGGCCTGGGCCGGCAGTTGCTCTGGGCCGCAGTGCGCACGGTCGTCCAGTTGTCGGCCATTGGCTATCTGCTCGGCTGGGTGTTCGACAACGCACATTGGTACGTGGTCCTGCCGCTGATGTGCCTGATGACGCTCATTGCCGGAGTCTCAGCGGCGGGTCGGGGCAAACGTACCTACGCTGGACAATGGCTGGACAGCATCGTGTCGATCTGGGGCAGCTCTTGGCTGATGGCCGCCATCGGCCTGTTCGTCATCATTCGGATCCGCCCCTGGTACGAGCCCCAATACGCGATTCCAATTCTGGGGATGATCCTCGGCAACACCCTGACGGCCGTGGCACTGGGCATCGAGCGCATGACCCAGGAATTGGTCGCGGGGCGCGCAACCATCGACATGATCCTCGCCCTCGGCGGCAGCCGCTGGGAAGCCGCACAACGCGCCGCGCGGCAGGCGGTGCGCGCCGGCATGATGCCCACCTTGAACCAGATGACCGTGGTCGGCATCGTCAGCCTGCCAGGGATGATGACCGGTCAGGTGCTCGCCGGAGAGAGCCCGGTGGATGCGGTGCGCTACCAGATCGTGATCATGTTCCTGATTGCCGCCGGTTCCGCCCTGGGCACGGTGTGTGCGGTGGTGCTGACCTTCCGCCGACTGTTTTCGGCAGACCACCGCTTCCTTAGCCATCGGTTGTCCATCCGCCGGTGATACCCGATGGGCCGGTCACGCAGGTGTCACAAAGCAGTATTACTCTGCCATCACTTCGCGGCAGGGGCTTTACACGGTGATCCGCCGATCCTTTTCTTCCCTCAACTTCCTGCAATGGCTGCTGATCACGCTCAGTGCGGCGACGCTGCTGTTCCTCTGGGCAGTCTGTGCTCAGCAGAAAGCCATGTCCGGTCGCGACGCGCTGGCGGCCAAGGCCGTTGAACACCTTAACCTGGCCACCATCGCCGCGCAGAGCCTGCGTCAACGGATGGACCGGGCCCAGGCCGTCGCACGCCTTTCCCAAGACGATGTGCGCAGCCTGGATGAGCGCCACACCGAGCTGCTACGCCCGCTCGCCGACGACCCCGCGTTCGACGGCGTGGCACTCTACAGCCGCGACGGCGCCCTCCTTTCGGCAACCACCGTCGATGCGCCGGGCCAGTTGCCCACCGACTGGCTCACGCAACTCGACCGGCACAGCGCGCAGTTCGGATTGACACCGTTGCTGCCCGATTCGCTGCCAGAGCGGATCGAGGCCACCCCACCCCGCCCACCCCTATCGTTTCTGTTACCGCTGGGTGACACGGCTACCGGCAGCATGGACCGGGTCTTGGTCGTGCAATTGAACCTGGGTTATCTCGCGACGCTGTTCGAACACCTCGACCTCGGCCAGACCGGGATGATGCGATGGGTCGACGGCGCCGGCCACGAACGCTTGCGGATCAGCAATACCGGCATCGTCGTGTCGGGGGTGCCGTTGATTCCCGAAGTGTCCAGCGGCGCAGACACCACCGGCCAACTGCTTCAACGCAGCGGCGCGCGCGACTACCAAAGCCTGTACCAGCGCGTGCCCCAGCGCGGGTTCAGCGTGGTCGTGAGCCAGAGCCAGGACGAAATACTGGCCTCGTCTCGTCTGACCTATGATCGGCAACTGGGCCTGACGCTGTGCATGACCCTGCTGATTCTCGGCGGGATGGTCTGGACACTGCGTGGGTTGCGCAAGGGTCAGGAGGCGTTCAACGCCTTGGAGCAGGCGCAGCAGGTCAATCAGCAATTGATCGACCGACTCGAAGACGCACACCGGCGCAGCAGCCATGCGGCCGCGACCGATCACCTGAGCGGCCTGCACAACCGTCGCCAGTTCCTTGAAGTCGCCGCACGCACGCTGTCGGCTCAGCGCGGCAAGCGTCGGCTGATGGCGATTCTGTTCATTGACATGGACCGCTTCAAATCGATCAACGATTCGCTGGGGCACAAGGTCGGCGACATGTTGTTGCAAGCCGTGGCCGGACGTATTCAACGCCTGCTGGAGCCCAACGACGAAGCGGCCCGATTCGGCGGCGACGAGTTCGTCGTGCTGCTGGCCGGCGAGCGCTCCGAGGAACAGATCGACGCCTGGGTCCGGATGCTGGTGCAGAAACTGTCGGCGATCTACTCGCTGGGCGAGCACGAAGTCACCACCAGCCCCAGCGTCGGGGTCAGCATCTGCCCACGCGACGGCCAGGACGTCGAAGGCCTGATCCGCAGTGCCGACGCCGCGATGTACTCGGCCAAACGTGCAGGTCGGGGCCAGTACCGCTTTTTCGACCCGTCGCTGAACGTGGCGGACGTCGAAGAATTCATCCTGGAACAGGCGTTCGGCCACGCCTTGAACGAGCGCCAGTTCGTTCTGCATTTTCAGCCGCAAGTGCGGCTGGACACGATGATCGTCGATGGTTACGAGGCCTTGGTGCGCTGGGAGCATCCCGAGTTCGGCCTGCTGTACCCCGACCGCTTCATTTCGCTGGCAGAGCGCAGCGGCTTCATCACCGCGCTGGGCTGGGAAGTGTTGCGGCTGGCCTGTGAGACGCTGGCGCGTTGGCACGCCGAAGGGCGCAAACTGCGGCTGGCGGTCAATGTCTCGGCCATTCAACTGCATCAGGCGGATTTCAGCGACCGGGTGCTGAGGAAACTCTTCCGCCACAACCTGGCCCCGCAGTGGCTGGAACTGGAAATCACCGAGACCACACTGCTCGATGAGGAAGGCCGCGCCATCGAGCAGTTGCAGCGTCTGCGTCAGGCCGGGCTGAACATCAGCCTCGACGATTTTGGCAAGGGCTATGCTGGCTTCGCCCATCTGCAGTCGTTGCCATTGACCAAGCTGAAAATCGACCGCGCGTTGATCGCCCCGTTGTCCAACAGCCCGGACGACAGCCCGATCGTGTCGTCCACCATCATTCTCGCCAAACGCCTGGGGCTGACCGTGGTGGCCGAGGGCGTCGAAACCCGCGAACAGGTGGTGTGCCTGAAGCTCGCAGGGTGCGATGTTGCCCAGGGCTACCACTTCGCCCGGCCGTTGGCGCCCGCGCAACTGGCCGAATACCCTCCCTTTCTGGAAGCCGCCGGTGTCGTCGCGAACGCCACTTGCGTGCCGAGCTAAAGTCGCTGATCGGCCAGCCCGCGCAGATCCGCATCGAAGTGACGGATGGCACTGTTCGCTACCTCGACGGCTGCGCCAGTGCGTTCACCCTCGCAGGCAGCGATGACCGTTCTCTGTGTGGCAATGCGGCACGCCGCGAACGTGTCGCCATCGCAAGCGCACCCTCCATCTGATGAAGATTGCGTCAGAAACCGCCATCCGAGCTGAATCGTTCGCCCGACTGGCCCATACTCCTTCTGCCCTTTCCTCACGCACAGGAGGTTGTTCATGTCAGTCGTTCACAACGCTGCACAGGTGGGTTTTTCGACGCAAGCCGCTACCTACACCCAGGGACGACCGGATTACCCGGATGAACTGGGGCACTGGCTGCGGCATACGTTGGGCATCGATGATCAGCGTTCGGTGGTCGATCTGGGCGCTGGCACGGGCAAGTTCACCCGGCTGCTGGAACCGCTGACCGAGTGTCTGATTGCGGTGGAACCGGTCGAGGCCATGCGGCGCGAGTTTGCCAGGGGATTGCCGCGCATTGCCGTTATCGATGGCACGGCGCAATCCCTGCCCCTGGCCGATGGCAGCGTCGATGCGCTGGTCTGCGCACAGGCGTTTCACTGGTTCGCTGACGACACGGCCTTGGCCGAGATCCATCGGGTGCTCGTTCCCGGCGGACGCCTGGGGCTGGTGTGGAACGTGCGTGACGAGTCGGTGGACTGGGTCGCCGAGATCACCCGCATCATCACGCCTTACGAAGGGGACACACCCCGTTTCCACACCGGCCAGTGGCGCCGCCCCTTCCAGGATTCACACTGCTTCGGCCAGCCCGAACTGACCTGCTTCAACTATCACCACAGCGGCTCAGCGGAAACCGTGATCATGAACCGCTTTCTTTCAGTCAGCTTCATCGCCGCGTTACCGGAGGCTGAAAAAGCCGAGGTCACTGCGCAATTGCGCGAATTGATCCAGACGCATCCAGCCCTGCGCGGGCGCGAGGTGGTTGAGTTCCCCTACCAGACGCAAGCTTACTTGTGTCGACGATTGGATTGAGGCCGGGATGCTGCTGCGCTGGAGCAGGTAGCACTTCCAGTCAGCGATCGGGCGTCAGCTCCAGGATCCTGTCGCGCCCGCCTTCGGCGAGCAGGTATGTGCCGCGGCCAGTGGGAATGATGGCCTGCGGCGCCTTGAGAAACGACAACACGGTGTGTTGAGCGCCCTGCGGGTCGATGAGCAACAGGCGCGCGCGGTGGGTCGAGTCTTCGCTGATCCACAAGCCACGTTGGTCGCACATCAGGAAGGTCGGTTGGTTGAAACCGCCAAGCACCACCGGGTCGCGACCGTCTTCGGTGAGTTGGTGAATCACCCCTTTCTCCTTTTCGGTGTAAAGCATTCGCCCGTCGGTGCAGCGGGTAATGGATTCAGTCTCCGAAAGGCCGCTGCGCAGCACTTTCAACGACTGGTCGCTCCACCGGTAACGCATCAGACGGCCGTCACCCTTACGATCTTCGATGGCATACAGTGCGTCACCCTCGTTCCACAGCCCTTGCACACTGGCGCCTTTGAACAACCCTTTGATCTGGCCATCCTTGAAGAAGTTGACCATGGCGCCTTCGACTTCCTGGCTGAACACCCATCCCCCCTGAGCGGCCACCATTCCGTCGGGCTTGGAAAGGCCGCCCACCACCGTCTCTCGGTGACCATCCGGGCGAATGCGCAAAATGCTGCCTTTGCCGTCGCGCAGTTCCTGGCTGACGACGAGGGAACCGTCCGAATTGATCACCATCGAGGCCGCCTTGAACACATCGTCGTGGAGCACCTGATACCGCCACCCCTCGCTCGCCTGCACCGGAAAGAATTGTTGCCAGGCGAAGAAAGCCAGCACGATCAGGATCAGCGCACTCGGCACTGTCAGCAACAGTTTCAGAAAGCGCCGAGGCGCGCGGGAGTGGGTCTGGGTTTCTACGGCTGTTTTCATGAATCAGGCTGCCAGCAGGTCTCTGAGTGAATGGCTGAGCCGGCCATTATCAACCGAACGGGACCAATAGGTGCGGTTCGTTCGTCGAGCACCTGGTTTGCCATCACTCGACCGCCGCCATCAAGCCAACGATCCAATCGATGAACACCCGCAATTTGAGGCTGATGTGTCGGTTGGGTGGGTAGGCGACGAACATTGGCATCGTGTCCAGTTGCCAATCTTCGAACAGCGGCAGCAATTCGCCCCTCTCTACGGCCTCTCTGGCCATGTACGTCGGCAGCCAAAGCACGCCCACACCGGCCAGCCCGGCAGCGATGTAAGCGTTGCCGTCATCAACGGCCAGCGCGTAGCGGCTCTGTACAGGAACGGTTTCGTCGCCACGCCGGGTGACGATGGGAAACAGCTTGCCGGTGCGCGCCCACCGATAGCCGACGATGCGATGGCGCGGGTCTTCCAGATCGCGGGGATGGTGCGGCGTGCCCGCGCGTTGCAGGTAGCTGGGCGATGCGTAAACGCGCAATTGCAGCTCACCGATGCGTCGGGCCATGAGGGATTGATCCGTCAGCTCGCCGCCGCGCACCACGCAATCGACGTTTTCACCGATCAGATCGACCCTGCGATCGCTGACCCCCAAGTCGATCTGGATATCCGGGTACTTCGCGTAAAACGCGGGCAGTGCCGGGATCAGGATGAATCGGGCAAAGGGACTGGGCACATCGACCCGCAGGCGCCCTCGGGGAAGCACCGCGGCGGCGGACAGGCTGGTTTCGGCGTCGTCCACGTCGGCCAGCACCCGCACTGCCCGGTCGTAATAAGCGGCGCCGTCCGCTGTGACATTGACTTTGCGCGTAGTGCGGTTCAACAGCTTGACCCGCAGACGCGCTTCGAGCTGTTGAATCAACTGGGTCACACTGGTTTTGCTCATGTACAGGGTTTCGGCGGCCTTGGTGAAACTGCCGGTCTCGACCACACGAACGAACGCCTGCATCGCATCGAACCGGTCCATCACGCCTCCGCAATCCAATGGGATTGTTTGGAATTCACAAACAGTGCTGCACACGGTTGCGCGTTTATCGAGCCGATGCAACCCCCTTACAGTCACGTCATCGTCCGGCTACGCACGTAAGGCCGCTGGGCCGTGGGCGTGGCCGTTTTCCCGGCATGCCCCACGACCCGAACCTTTCTTGCGCAGCCCTCATTACGGGCCGGTTTCGGCCCATTGCTGGAGATTCACATGACAGTTCGTGAGGTTGTTTTTCCACCAGGTCGGCAAGCGCTGTACGAGCGCAACCGCTATTCCCCAGCGGTCAAGGCCAATGGCCTGCTGTTCGTCTCGGGGCAAGTGGGCAGCCGCGAGGACGGCTCCCCGGAGCCCGAACTCACGGCGCAGGTCAGGCGCGCGTTCATCAACCTGAATGCGATCCTGAAAGAAGCGGGGTGTACGTTCGATGATGTGATCGATGTGCAGGTCTTTATCGTGGATCCGCAGACGCGTTTCGAGACCATTTGGAGCGTTGTTCCCGAGTTCTGGGGCGAAGCGCCCTACCCCACGGTGACGGCGGTGGGTGTGACTTGGTTGTACGGGTTCGATTTTGAAATCAAGGTGATTGCGAAGCTTCCAGGGAATTCGGCTTGAGGGCGAGTTCCTTGCGTTGCCTTTGATTGTTCCTCGATGTAGGACTGATGGCTTTATGGGTATGGCTGGAATTGGGGGCTGATCCGTTGGCGCGTAGGCTGGGAGCTGGGGTTTCGCCCCCTACTGTCGACTCCATTTTGTCTTGGCAAAATGGAGGAAAACCGCTTGCTCCTGGTTTGGCCCTGACTGCGTCAGGGTTCCTTCCCACCGGT
>NZ_JAOCEA010000033.1:0-6475 GCF_029841165.1 Pseudomonas sp. GD03842
GAGGGGCGAAACCCAACTCACAGCCCACGCGCCAATGGATCTGTCCCCGATCTCAGCCGCGCCCATAACCAGGCCATACGGGTCCCGAAACCGAGGGCTCATCCATAACACCCACCGCTTACCAGCGGAACGCCACCGTACCCAGCACCGTGCGCTCTTCGCCCCAATAGCAACGACCCGCGTTATTGCACCCGCTGACATACTCCTTGTCGAACAGGTTCTTCGCATTCACGTCCACCGACCAATGCTTGTCGAAGTCATAACCGACCAACGCATCAACCAACGTCACGTCGCCGGTCTTCAACTTGCCGTACAACGTGGGCGACGTATACGCGAACGTATTGTCGAAGTACCGCACCCCACCGCCCAGACGGAAGCCGCTCAGTGGGCCGTCAAGGAAGCGGTACGTCGCCCAGCCCGACGCCTGGTTACGCGGAATGCCAGTCAACTGGTGGTCTTCGAACAGCGAGCCCGGGGCGTCTTTGGTTACCCGTGCATCGGTATAGGTGTACGAAGCGGTCAGACTGAGGTTGCGGGTGATGTCGCTGTTGGCTTCCAGCTCGATACCCTTGGACTTGCTTTCCCCCACCTGCTGACTGAAGCCATTGGCCCCGGCCACGACGTCGTGGGTCTTGGTCAGCTCGAACACCGCGGCAGTGAAGGTGGTGTTCCAACCTTGCGGCTCGATCTTCACGCCCGCCTCATACTGATGGCTGAGGATCGGATCAAGCAGATCGCCGTTCGGTTGGGAAGACTGCTGCACCGGGGTGAACGCCGTCGAGTAGCTGACGTATGGCGAGATACCGTTCTCGAATTGATACATCAGGCCGGTCTGCCAGCTGAAGCGATGGTCCCAGCCGTCCAGGTCGGCCACGCCACTGGTGGTGCCCGCGCGGTTGCGGTACTTGCTGTTGACGAAGTCCTGACGACCGCCCAGCAGGAAGACCCAGTTCTCGTACTTGCTCTGCAACTGGCTGTAGAGGCCGTACATCTGTTGGTCGAGCTGCGAGTTCTGAACCGTGAACGGCGTGGTCGGTTTCGCCGCCGGGAAGACCGGGTTGAACACGTTGTACGTGCCGCTGAAGCCTGCTGCCCAGTCCTGGTTGAACGAGGTGCGGTCATAGCTGGCGCCCAACAGCACGGTGTTGTCCAGCGCACCGGAGGTGAAGTGACCTTCGAACTGGTTGTCCACCGAGTAGGCGATGGATTTGTTGTCGCGGTCGTAGTAGGTGGCGGTCAGGTTGCTGCCGAAGCCGCCATTGTTCAGGTTGTTCGGCCAGGTCTCATGGCGATCCAGCCGCGACTCCATGTAACGCGAGTTCTGACGGAACTGCCAGTTTTCGTTCAACTGATGGCTGAACTCGTAGCCCAGGGTCCAGGTTTCACGCTCGAAGTCGTCCCAGTTCGGATTGCCGTTGAACTGGCTCTTGCCGATCTTGCCGTTCGGGTTGTTCAACAGTGTCCCCGCCGCCGGATAGCCCAACAGAAACTTGGTGCGGTCACGCTGGTAGGAAGACAGCAGGGTCAGCGAGGTGTCTTCGTCGAAGTTGAAGGTCATCGACGGCGCGATGTAGAGGCGGTCGTCCGGCACGCTGTCGACCTGGGTGTCGGCGTTGCGGCCGAGCATCACCACGCGACCGAGAATGCGGTTGTCGTCGGTCAGCGGCCCGGAGACGTCCAGCCCCAGTTGGCGGCGGTTGTTGCTGCCGTAGGTGAACTTGGCCTCGCCCTGCGCGGTTTCAGTGGGGCGCTTGCTGACCAGGTTGACCAGCCCTCCCGGTGCGTTTTCGCCGTACAGGATCGAGCTCGGGCCACGGAACACTTCGGTGCGCTCCAGGCCATAGGGTTCGGTGGTGGTGTCGTAGCGGTTGCCCTGCAGACGCAAGCCGTCTTTGAGCAGGCCGTAGCCATAGTCAGTGGCGTTGAAGCCGCGAATCGAAAACAGGTCACCGGCGATGCCGTCACCGACCGCAAAAGGCGGCGCGAAGATGCCTGGGACATAGCCAAGCACGTCAGTCAGGGTTTGCGACGCCTGGTCCTGCATCCGCTGGTGTGTCACCACGGATACCGAGCGAGGCGTTTCCGCCAACGGTGTGCTGGTCTTGGTGCCCGCTGTGCTGTTCTTGGCCTGGTAGCCGATGTCGGTTTCCGCCACCGGCGCTTCGCCGGACACCACCGAATTCTGCAGTTGGATTGCGGCGCCCTTGGCCGGTTGCGCCGGAGCATCCGCTGCCCAGGCGGTGCCATGGCAAGCCACCGTTGCAACCAGCGCTGCCAAGGCTTTCACCTTGAATTGAGCCATATTGTTGCTGACCATCCGAACTCCCCCTCCCTTGAAAAACATGGGGCCCCAGCCCCCGAAAGTGACCACTTTTGTCAAAAAGCGTGAAAATGTAACAGAGAATATTTCTCATTACCATTGGTATTCTGAATAACAGCAAAGTGCCATCCATGGCTGACTCCGAATGGCCGTAAACGGCCCCGCGAATGGGTTAGTGCTGGTTGATCGCTGCGCCCACCGCAGCGCCGAATATCTCGGCGATCTGGTCGATCTGTGCCGCCGTCACGATGAGCGGAGGGAGGAAGCGGATGACGCTGGAGTGACGCCCGCCGACCTCGATGATCAGGCCGCGTTGCAGGCATTGGCGTTGAATGCGCGAGGCCAGTTCACCGTTCTGTGGAAAGCGACCCAAGGCATCCGGGCGCCCTTCGGGATCGACCATTTCCACACCGAGCATCAGCCCCATGCCACGCACATCGCCCATGTGCGGGCAGTCCCGCTGCAAGGCGCGCAAGTGGCCACTCAGGCGCTCGCCCATGGCAGCGGCGTGCTGGTCCAACTGCTGTTCGCGGACGATACGCAGCGTGGTGGCACCGGCCGCCATCGCCAATTGGTTGCCGCGGAAAGTGCCGGCGTGGGAGCCCGGTTTCCAGAGGTCCAACGCTTTGTTGTAGACCACCACCGCCATGGGCTGGCTACCGCCAATGGCCTTGGACAGCACCAGCACATCCGGCACGATACCGGCGTGCTGGAAGGCGAACGGCTTACCCGTACGCGCAACGCCGCACTGGATTTCGTCGAGGATAAGCGGCACGCCGGCCTCGCGAGTGATGCGGCGGATTTCACGCAACCAGTGCGCCGAGGCGGGGACGACCCCACCCTCCCCCTGCAGCGTTTCCAGAATCATGCCGGCCGGTGGCAACACGCCGCTTTCCGGGTCGGTGAGCTGGTTCTCGATGTAATGCAGGCCGATGCGCTCGCCCGCTTCGCCACCGACCCCGAACGGGCAACGGTAGTCATACGGGAACGGCAAAAACTGGGCGTTGGAGGCCAGTCCGTCCAGGTAGCTTTTGGGCCCCAGATTTCCCATCAGGCCCAGCGCACCTTGGGTCATGCCGTGGTAGGCCCCATGGAAGGCCATGAGGTTGCTGCGCCCGGTGGCGGTGCGCACCAGTTTCAATGCCGCTTCCACCGCATCGGTGCCCGCCGGGCCACAGAACTGAATCCGCGCGTCCCTGGCGAACTCGGGCGGCAACAGCGCGAACAATTCATCGATGAACGCGTCCTTCGCTTCGGTCATCAGGTCCAGCGTGTGCAAAGGGCGCTGTCCGTCGAGCAAGCTGCGCATCGACTGCACCACTTCGGGGTGGTTATGCCCTAGCGCCAGGGTGCCGGCCCCTGCCAGGCAATCGATGAACCAGCGTCCCTCGCTGTCCTGCACATGAATGCCCTGGGCCCGCTTGAGCTCCAGCGGAATGCGCCGCGGGTAACTGCGTGCGTTGGACTCCACGGACGCCTGCCGCTCCAGCCGCGGCGTCGGCGTGAACCGGTAGTGGGCGTTGGCCAGCGCGGCTTCCGGGTTGAGCTCGGTAATCGACGTCACGTTATGGGGGCTATGCATATTCCTGCTCCTGGAAATCTTCTGACTGAGGGCATTCGTTGACTTGCGCGAGGGCCTCGGCAAGTTGAGTGATGAACAGCTGATCACGGACGATCGAGAGGTGGTCGGCATCGATCCAGGCCGAAACCTGCAAGCGCCCACCCGTGCCCTGCTCCAGTAGAGCCGGTGCGTTTTCGTTATTTTCCGGGGACCGCTCCGCCCACCAGGCGTACACCGGCACGCTGAGGGTGGGGATGTCCCGGTATTGATTGGCCAATTGGCGCATGTGCCGCTCGACGCCCAGCAACTGTTGCCAGTGCTCGTCGCCTTCTTCTGAATCTGCATCGGGCTGAGGTCCCGGCGCGTTGTCCGGCACCGGAGGACGGGGCTGACCGGCACCCGGCACGTAGCCGTCGATCAGGCCGACGAACGCCACACGCTTGCCCAGACGGGTCAGCAAACGGGCCATTTCCAGCACCAGGGTGCCGCCCATGGACCAGCCGATCAGGCGGTACGTCCCCGCGGTTTGGTGCTCCAGCAGCGCCTTGACGTAGTCTCGGGCCATCTGCTCGATGGACGTGTCGCGCCACTGACCGTCCAGCACCTGACGGTTCTGAATGCCCCACAGGTCCCACTGCGTCGATAACCGGCGCGCAAGGGCGTAGTAACCCACCACCGTTCCGCTGACCGGGTGCACGCAGAACACTGTCGGTTTGTCGCTGGCGCCTGTGCTCAGGCGAATCAATGGATTCGGCGCCCCCCGTCGACCAGAGACCGACGGTGTCACCGTTGTGGACCGGGCCGACGGCAGGCTCTCCAGCAGCTCGATCAACGCGGCGCGGTAGGCCGCTTGCAGGCGTTCGATGGTCGAGCGCTGGTAGCGCTGGCCGCTGTAACGAAAGGTCAGGCCCAATTGCCCGCCGAAGATCTGGCCGTTGATTTCCAGTTCGCGGTTGAGTGGGGTGGACGGATCCACCAGCGCACCCGCAGGCACCTTCGACGGCGCGAAACGCCCATCCCCCAGATCCTGATCGAACTGACCGAGGTAGTTGAACACCACTTTCGGCTCTGGCAGCGCAGCCAGTTGCTCGCGCACCCGCTCATGGCCCAGGTAACGCAGCAGACCGAAACCGACGCCCTTGTCGGGCAAGCCACGCACCACGGCGCGCACCTGCTCGACGGTCTGATGGATGTCGCTCGCTGCCTCGACCCGCACCGGGAACAGGCTGGTGAACCAGCCCACGGTGCGGCCAACGTCCAGACCTTCAGCCAACGCCTCGCGGCCATGACCTTCCAGCGCCACCAGGTTGTTGGCCTGACCCGTCCAGCCACTGAGGGCCTGAGCCAGCGCCGCCAGCAAGATTTCATCCATACGGGCATTCAGGGCGGCAGGGGCTTCACGCAGCAGGCGATGGGTCAGGTCGGCGTCCAGCAGCAGCTCGCACTGGTCCAGGTCCTGCTGGGTCGCGCGGCCCTGCGCGTTGTCCACCGGCCAGGTGCCCGCTTCTTGCCCGATCAGCGTCAGCCACTGCGACGCTTCGGCTTCTCGTTCAGGGGCCTGCGTCGCCTGCACCCAATGTTCTGCCCAACGTTGATAGCTGCTGGATTTCGGCCCCAGGTTCACCAGAGTCTCCGACGCCAGCTGCGTGTAGGCGCGGGACAGGTCTTGCAGCAAGACGCGCCAGGAGACACCGTCCACCACCAAGTGATGCGCCACCAGCAACAGGCGCTGGCGCTGATTGCCAGCCATCTGCGCCAGCACCACTCGCAGCAGCGGGCCGTTTTCCAGATCGAGGCTGCGTTGAGCCTGCTCGCAGAGGTCAGTCAGCGCAGGGTCATCAGCGACTTCGCGAACCCATAGGGCATCGGGCGCGGGTGTTTCGCGATAGACCTGCTCCCAACCCTGCTCGCCTCGGAAGCGGAAGCTCAGGTTCAGACCGTCGTGATGACGCAATACAGCGTCCAGCGCCCGTGCCAGAAGCGGCGCCTCGACCGGGCGCTGCACTTCCAGCAACAACGCCTGGTTGAAGTGCGCACGGTTTGCCATCGGCTGGTCGAAGAAATGCGCCTGAATCGGGGTCAGCGCCACCGCGCCGCGAGGCGTGTCTTCGATCACTTCTGCACTGGCCTCGACCTCGGTCAGGCGCAACGCGAGGTCCTTCAGCCGAGGGTGGCTGAAGACGTCCTTGGGCAGCAGTTTCAGGCCGACCTGACGCAAGCGGGTGATCACGGCCAACGACTGAATCGAATCGCCGCCCAGCTCGAAAAAGCTGTCGCGACGGCTGACGCCTTGGATGCCCAGCAGCTGCTGCCAGACCTGGGCCAACTGCGCTTCGCGCTCACCTTGCGGCGCTTCGAACGTCTGATGGCCGACGTGCGGATCAGGCAACGCGTTGCGGTCCAGTTTGCCGTTGGGCAGTTGTGGCAGGCGCGCCATGACGATGATGTGCGCAGGCACCATGTATTCCGGCAACGTGCCGCCCAGTTGTTGCTTGAGGCTGTCTTCGTTGAGGCCGCTGCCGTCGACATCGCCACCGACATAACCCAGCAGGCGTTTGCCGCTCGGGCTGTCACGCACAATGACCAGCGCCTCG
>NZ_JAOCEA010000034.1:0-6383 GCF_029841165.1 Pseudomonas sp. GD03842
TCCGGCGCCGTTCCGTGGGCACGCCGCGGACGGCCATCCATGGCCGCGCGACTCTCGCGGCTCCCGGCCGCTCAACCCACTCCACGACACCTCCGCTCAGCCTGCACCCAAGTCGCGTTCGGCGGTGGCTGGGCTGTTTGTGTAGGAAGATAAAAAGCGAAGAGCGAAAAGCAGAGCGTCGTTTGGTTCAGGGTATAGGTTGATCTTGCCTTGCCTTGCCTTGCTTTTGCTTTTAGTGCGCGATGGCCCAGACACCACGGACCGCGACTTGGATGGCCGTCCGCGGCGTGCCCACGGAGCAGCGCCGGAAGAAGGGAACCCGGCGCAGTCGGGCCAAACCAGGCGCAATGGCTTTGGTTACTTCCCCGAAACCGGGCCTGACAGAAATAACGCCGAAAGAGCCATCCTACAAACCAAATCGAATTGACTGACGATCTCAATCATCAGCCGTCCCTCCTATTTCGTTCCGTTTCAAATAACCTCCCTCCCGCCCAAATTTGCGTTGCCTTCGTTGGGCGATGAAAGCTCCCCATACGCCCCAAAATCTGGTCTGACCGCTACGGCGACAGGCTGCAGGAGAACCCATGCTCAAGGATCTGGCCTCCCTTCATGCGCCACAGCATCAGCGGTTGATCAGGCTTGTCACGCCGCTGACAGGTCATCAGGAACTGTTAGTCGATACCTTCAGCGGCGTCGAAGCCGTCTCTGAACTTTTCAGCATTGACCTCCAATTACTGTCGCACGATGCCGGTATCGAGCTGAAGTCTCTGATAGGCAAGCCCGCACAGATCCAAATCGAATTGGCAGATGGAAATATCCGCTATCTCGACGGTTGCTTCAGCCATTTCAACTCTGAAGGCAGCGACGGCGGCTGGGCCAAATACTCCGCGACACTCAAGCCTTGGCTATGGCACCTGAGCCGAAGAGAAGATGCACGCATCTTTCAGGAGAAGACTGTCGAGGACATTATCCGTGCAGTGCTGGCCGAGTACGGGACATTGCCGAGCGTCGAATTCCGGTTGCTCAATCCGCTGAAGACCCACAGCTACATCACCCAGTACTTTGAAACCGACCTGAATTTCGTCATGCGCCTGCTTGAAGACGACGGTCTGTTTTTCTTCTTCGAGCACAGTGCGCAAGGCCACCGCATGGTGATCGGCGATGACTCCCGCCATCTCGCTGCCCTACCCGAACAACCGGTGATCCGCTACCACAGCGCTGCAATCACAGAGACCGCCGATGCTATCACTCAGTGGGGCGCTTATCGTTCATTCCAGCCAGGCAGTCTCAGCGTTCAGACCTTTGACTACAAGCAACCGGGCAACCTGCTGCCGGTGAGTATGAAGAGCATCAACAATCAGGGTGATGCCCCGTCTTACAGCGTGTATGACTACACGGTGCCGTACTCCCACGCAGACTATGCCCAGGGCGGCGCGCTGGCGCGTCGACGTGTCGAAGCTATCGAAGTCCAAAGCAAGGGCTTCAAAGGCACCGGCCATTGCCGCAGCATGAGGCCGGGGTACACGTTTGAACTGACTCAACATTTTGACCACGATAACGCCCCTCGCAAAGAACGGCAGTTTCTGCTGCTGCGCGTCGAGCACATCGGGCGTAACAACTACCTTTCAACAGCGCCTGCCCATTACGCCAATACCTTCAGTTGTGTCCGTGACTACATTCCTTTCCGGCCTGAGCGGAGTCATCCACGCCCGATCATCCCCGGGCCGCTCAGCGCCATCGTGACGGGGCCTGAAGGTGAGGAAGTCTTTACGGATGAAATGGGCCGGATTCAGGTGCGGTTCCATTGGCAACGCAGGGATGACAGCGCATACCGGTCCCGTCGTGAAGATACGCAGAACACCACTTGGCTGCGAGTCGTCATGCCCAGTGCCGGAGAAGGCTTCGGGCATCAATTTCTGCCCAGAGTCGGTCAAGAAGTGATAGTGCAACACATGGGCGGCGACGCAGACCGTCCAGTGGTAACAGGCGTGGTCTACAACGCCGTCAAACACACCCCTAGCTTCACGGCAACGCCGGGGTTGCCCGGTAACAAGGCCCTGTCCGGCATCAAGACTCGTGAACATAAAGGGAGGGGCTACAACGAACTGCTACTGGATGACACCCACGGCGCTCCCCGAGCGCGCCTTGCAACAACCCACCACACGACTGCACTGAATCTCGGTAGGTTGACCGGCCCCCGTGAACAGGGCACCGCCAAACCCCTTGGCAATGGCGCCGAATTGCGCACCGATGCAGCCATTGCCTTGCGTGCCGCACAAGGTGTGCTGCTGACCACCCACGCAACCCAAAGCGTTGCGGACGACCAGCTAGAACGCGGGGCCTTGCTGAAGCTGCTTACCCAGTGCGCGGACATTTTCAGTGCCATCGGCCAGACCGCCAACGCACGGGGCACGCAGGCCATCGATCCCAGCGGTATTGATGCCCTGCGCCAGGCACTGGACCAATGGCCAGCCCCTGACAGCAACGCCAAGGGCGAACCCGTGATCGCCATGACTGCCGAGAATGGCATCGCCAGCGCCACACCCGCTTCGCATATTCAGTATGCAGGTGCAAACCACGACACCACGGCTCAGGACCATTTGCACCTCACCAGCGGCGCGGGCACCCACCTGCATGCGGGCAAAGGCATCTCGGCCTTCGCTCAGGACGAAGGCATCACCGCCATCGCCAATCGGGGCAAGGTCACCGTTCAAGCGCAGGAAGACAGCATCGCACTGAACGCTCAGCACAACCTCATGGCGTCCGCCTCGGAAGGTGAAATTGTCCTCACCGCCCCCACTATCCGTCTCGTGGCCGCTGACGGCAGCTATCTGAAGATCGGTGGCGGTGTTGAACTGGGCAGCTCCAGCCCCATCGGCTTTTACGCCAACCAGTACGACTGGCGCACTGCCAAGAGTGACAGCGCAACCACACCGAGCTTTGGGCGCGACCCTGCCAGCCAACGAGTGGTCCTGCACTACCCCGGCCACACCACAGACATGCCAGCCCTGCTCATCGACAAGGCCTACAGCCTCAAGCTGGAAGACGGCACGGTGCTCAGTGGCCTGACCGATAGTTCGGGCGCCACCCAAAAGGTCGAAAACGCACTGATGCAAAAACTTGAAGTGTCCGCACTCAAGGACGGCCCTCAATGATCACGTCAGTTCGCCCTCGCCACGCCTTGCACAGCATCACAACAGGAAGTGAACGATGAGAAACCCTGACCCCAGTATTCTGGCCTCTCACCAGACCCGGCTCATCCCCAATCGCCCCAACGACACCTTCGTTGAGGTGCCCCGCGACATGCCCGGCATCGTGATCTTCCTGCATGGCGTCAATGACCCCGGCGCAGCTTATGAGTCGGTGGAAACCGGGCTGTGTCAGGGCCTGAATGACAGGCTGAGTCGAACGGACATGGCGGCGGAGCCGTATGGCATCAATTACGCCTATGCAGCGGCCGCCAAAGAAGCAGGTCAGCCGCTTAACAGCCAACAAGCAGGCTGGCTGGACGACCCCGACACTTACCTCTACCGACGCAGCGAAGGCGGCGAAAAGCCCCGAAGCGTCTTCATTCCTTTTTACTGGGGCTACCGCGCCGCACCAGAGGAAATCAAACGCGACAAGAATGGTGCTCCCACCAAACTGCGCACTCAGTATCAGGACCACTTCGGCAACCGGCTTGACCGCCACTTTGGCAAAGGCGGCGGCTTCTTCGACAACGCCACCAACAGCCTGCCCGAGATGTATGACATGGGCTTCGACAAATGGGTCAGGCATGCCGTCAATCGGGCACTGCCCAATACGCTGTTCATGGGCAAAAGCCCGCATCGGCGCTACTTCGTGCTGGCCGCGCACCGGCTCGCCATGCTGATAGGTGAAATTCGTCGCCTCTCTCCCAACGACACCGTCACCATCATGGGGCACAGCCAAGGCACGCTGATCACTTTGCTGGCACAGGCGTTACTGGTGGATCGCGGCGAGCGCTGCGCCGACTGCGCGATCATGGTCGCATCCCCCTATTCGGTGTTGCCTGACGAAACCCCCAAAGGCTCGAAAACCCTCGACACCCTGATCAACATTGTAGAGGCCGTGACCAAAGCCCCTCACGACAGCCCGCCTCTCGGCGACCTGCAATCCACTGCCAAGGGCTACGGAGGACGCACGGGTCGCAACTGGTCTGCCGAATAGGGTCAGCGCCTGGGGCCTGATCAGTCCACCCTCGTGTTCCCCGAACGCGACAACCGGGGCAAGGTGTATCTCTATTTCAGCCATGACGACACCACGGTGGCCCTTCGCGACGTCAGCGGCATCGGTACCTTTGGTGTACCCGACGCACTGCCCGACGGCACACCCGCCATGGACCGCCTCAAAGGGCTGCGTTTCCATCAGCGCCTGTGGAGCAAACGCATCCGCGACGACCAGCCGGTGTGGGTGGGCAATGCACCGTGCATGGTTGAGCTGCGCACAGGAACGGAACGGCGCAGCGCCGGGCATAACGCAGCGGTCTCGTTTGTCACTGAGGCGGGCATGGAGAAAGGCGAACTGCGCTTTATCAATGGCGAAGCCCTGACCCCACCTCATGCGCCGCAGATGTTTGGTGGCGAGGCCCAGACCGGAACGCCCGACACCCCCGGAAAGGACGCGCCCGACGCGGTGTCGCAGAACACGGCATTAGGCAACTCACGGGCCTCGTTTGAATGGAAATACCTTGGCAAGGCAATCATCCAAATCAACGTTGCACAGGCGCGTGATGATTGGAACAAGGGCAAGGCCCCCGACGATCAAACCCGTGAAGTCAGGCAGCGGGAAATCCTGAACCTCCAGGAGCGACGCATCCACTATTACATAACCGAACGTGAGGAAACCCCCAACGAAATTCGCGCTCGCATGGCCCGTCGAGGGGACGAGAAAACCAACAAGGAATGGGACAACAACAGTTATCACTCGGCCATCCTGCGCAGCCCGGCTAATCATCGGTGGGTCACCGCGATGGATGTAGCCATCGGGCAGGCCCAATGCCTGGATGATTGGCAGATACGCGAGGTGCTGATTGCGATTGCGAATTGGCGGCTTGAAAAAGACTTCTATGACGAGAAACTCAAAGTGATGCCCGGCTGGTGGAAACTCAGCGAAACCGCGCGCCAATTGATCCACGCTTGCTTCGTCTATTACAACCGAGGTCAGTTTCCCTCTGAAGAACTCGTACCACTAATGCCCCCCTCTCTGGTGCATTACCAACACATTGAGGGTAAACGCAGATGAGCCAACCAAAATGGTGCCTCCCAGGCTTAAAGCCCTACCTCTGGATCGCAACACTGCTGATAGCAGCCTGGTTGGGGTACGTATGGTACGTCGTCGAGAGAGCAAACACTGTAGGCCGGGAGATTACCGATTTGCCACAAGGAACCCTGCTGGGCATTGCTCAGATAACAGCATTGGTAGCAGCCCTGTTCACCATTCACTGGACAGGCAAGGCCGTCGCTCAAACCATCGCTAACAAGGACGCTCAACAAGTTGAGCAGTACAGGCAGCAGATCGAGCACGCTGACAGGACTAAACAAACGTTCTCATTGGAAATCAAAGCCACCGGAATAGCCGTCGATATCTGGCACCAGTCATTTATCTGGAAGCGGATCTACGAGAAAAACGACAACTTCGCGTCCATTTATTCACAGGACCCCAAGGACTATCCGGACAGAGCGGAGAGTCGCCGCGACGGTGCAAGTATCAACGTTCGGGCAGCAGCTACACACTCCGCTCGCGACGCCGTCGCCTACTGGCCCGTGCCTTCCTTCGCCATTGCTCCACCCAAGCAACCCGATGACAAAGATGACCGAGCCGCAGGTGGCATCATCTCAGCGCGAAATGCCGCGACATTGGGCGTTACCCTCTTCCTTTGGCAAGACGCTGAGAATACAACTCACGCCCAGAGCATCGTAGAGAAGTTATTCCGTTTCTTCGATGACAACCCCGAAGTGCCCGAAGCACTAGTGCTCAGCCGCGATGGCGACACCACACGAAGCGGCTACAGAGTCCCCGGAACACCGGGACTGCCCAACGGACATTATGTTCCGAAAATCTTCGACAGCATGACCGGATTGCTAGTAGCCCGCACTGACCGCATGGACCAGTACCTGCGCCCTTATGCGGTGAACCAGCAAGAGGACAACCAAGACAAATCCACTGACCTTGGGAAATTGTGGTTTTTCTATTGGGATCGTGACCGCAAGTTTGACTCGGTTTACGAGCATGCGAAAAAGGCCGATGGTTTTTCTGAACCAAACGCTCCGGGCACCATGTCCAGCACCTACTGGCACGCCCAACTCCCCGCTCTCTGGAACACCACCAGCAACCGTGGCCCCGGCGATTTCCGCCCGACCAAA
>NZ_JAOCEA010000035.1:0-5452 GCF_029841165.1 Pseudomonas sp. GD03842
TGAGGCGCTGGTCATTGTGCGTGACGGGGCGAACGGCAAGCAGCTATTGGGCTACGTCGGCGGTAACGACCTCAACGACGAGCAGATCAAACAGCAGCTCAAAGTGACCCTCCCGGAACACATGATTCCGGCGCACATCATCGTCATGGCGCGCCTGCCACAACTGCCCAACGGCAAGCTGGACCGCAATTCGCTGCCGGACCCGCACGTCAGCTCCGTTGACTACCAGGCGCCGCAAACCGCGTTGGAACAGCAACTCGCCGCGTTGTGGCAACCATTGCTGGGCCTCGACGCGGTGGGGCGCAACGATCACTTCTTCGAGCTTGGCGGCCACTCGTTGCTGGCGATGCAACTGATTTCGCGCCTGCGCCATGAGCACGGCCTCAGCGTGCCGCTGCGCGTGCTGTTTGAGGCGCCGCGTCTGGCGGATTTTGCCCTGCGCGTCGCGCAACTGGAGGCACCCGCGCAGCAGCTTGAACTGACGCCGCGGCACGCCACGCAAGCGGTGCAATCGTACTCGCAACAACGCCTGTGGTTCCTCGACCAACTGCAACCGGGCGGCCACACCTACAACCTGCCGGGCGCGGTGCGTTTCATCGGCGAGCTGAATGAAGAGGCCTTGCAGGCCGCCTTCAATGCGCTGACTCAACGCCATGAAGTGCTGCGGACCCGATTCGTCGCAGGGGAAGGCCTTCCGCTGCAGAAAATCGAGGCTGCGCGTTCGGTCGAGATCGAACGTCTGGACATCAGCGCTGAATCCGACGTTGAAGCCGCGTTCAATCGGTTGGCGCGAGGCTTCGTCCAGCGTCCGTTCAACCTGGCCCACAGCCCGGTTTGGCGCGTGGCGCTGGTGCGTGTGACGGCAAACGAACAGCGCCTGCTGCTGTGCCTGCACCACATGATTTCGGACGGCTGGTCGGTTGGCGTGCTGCTGCAGGAGTTCAGCGAGCTGTACGCCGCAGCGGTGGAAAGCCGTGCTGCGCGACTGGTCGAATTGCCGGTGCAGTACGCCGACTTCGCCGCCTGGCAGCGCGACTGGCTGGCAGCAGGGGAAGCCGAGCGGCAACTGCGCTACTGGCGTGAACAACTGGGTGACGACCATCCGGTGCTGGAACTGCCGACCGACCGTCCGCGTCCGGCGCAGCAAAGCTACCAGGGTGATCGCCTGTTGTTTGCCTTCGACACCGCGTTCAGCGAGCGCCTGCGTGCGTTCGCCAAGGCTCAGGGTGTCACGCCGTTCATGGCTGTGCTTGCGGCGTATCAGGTGCTGCTGCATCGCCTGAGCGGGCAGAACGATCTGCGCATTGGCGTGCCGATTGCCGGGCGTTCGCGACTGGAAGTGGAGGGTTTGATTGGCTTCTTCGTCAGCACGCAAGTCGTGCGGGCCGAAGTCTCGGCAGAGCAGACCTTCCGTGAAGTGCTGGAGCAAGTCAAAGCCCGGACCCTTGGCGCCCAGGCCCACCAGGACTTGCCGTTCGAGCAACTGGTCGAGGCGCTGCAACCTGAGCGCAGCCTGAGCCACAACCCGCTGTTCCAGGTGGCGTACGACCATCAGCAACGCGCATTCGACCAGCTTGTATTGCCTGGCGTAGAGGCTGAAATTCTGCCGCTGGACGATGGCAGCAGCCAGTTCGACCTGGCGCTGAACACCCATGAAGACGCCAACGGCGCATGGGGTGGGTCGTGGAATTACGCCACCGATCTGTTCGACCACCGCAGCATCGAGCGCCTGCACGGGCGCTTCGTGCAGTTGTTCGCGCAATTGCTGGAGCAGCCCGACGCGGCGATTGGCGATTTCGAGGTGCTGGATTTGAAGGACCGTGCGCAGTTGGCCTTGGTCAACGACACGAGTCGTGAATGGTCGGCTGAAACGCCCATCGTGCATCGCCATTTCGAGCGTCTGGCCGCGCTGCATCCTGCGCGTGAAGCCTTGCGTTGTGGCGATCAGGTGTTGAGCTATCAGCAACTGGATCAGCGTGCTAACCAACTCGCGCATTACCTGCTTGCTCAGGGTGTGGGCCGTGAATCGCTGGTCGGCGTGGCGACGCTGCGCTCCGTGGAAATGGTCGTGGCCTTGTACGCGGTAGTGAAGGCGGGCGCTGCGTACGTGCCGCTGGACCCGGAATACCCGGTGGACCGCTTGCGGCACATGCTGGAAGACGCCGGGATTGGTTTGCTGCTGAGCCATGACGCGGTGATCGATGACTTGCCTGTTGTCGAAGGCTTGCAGGTGCTGAACCTGGACCGTCTGGCATTGGATGATCAGCCGGTCACAGCGCCGGTTGTAGAGATTCATCCCGAGCAACTGGCCTACATGATCTACACCTCCGGCTCCACCGGGAAACCCAAAGGCGCAGGCAACACCCACGCCGCGCTGTTCAACCGTTTGGCGTGGATGCAGGACGCTTATCAACTCGACGCCACCGACGCCGTGCTGCAAAAGACGCCGTTCAGTTTCGACGTCTCGGTGTGGGAGTTCTTCTGGCCGCTGATGGTGGGTGCGCGTCTGGTCATGGCCCAGCCGGGCGATCATCGCGATCCGGCCTTGCTCAAGGCCTTGATCGCTGATCAGCAGATCACCACGTTGCACTTCGTGCCGTCGATGCTCGCTGCGTTCATGGCCCAGGACGATATGGCCGGCTGTGCTTCGCTGAAACGCATCGTCTGCTCTGGCGAAGCCCTGCCTGCGGACCTTGCACGGGACACCTTGCAGCGCCTGCCAAACGCCGGGCTGTTCAACCTCTACGGCCCGACTGAAGCGGCCATCGACGTGACTCACTGGACGTGCGTCAATGAGCCGGGTGCGTCGGTGCCGATTGGCCGCCCGATTGCCAACCTGCAAATCCACATCCTCGACAGCCGCTTGAACCCGCAGCCGATTGGCGTGCCGGGGGAGTTGTACATCGGCGGCGACGGGCTGGCTCGCGGCTACCATCAACGCCCCGGCCTGACCGCCGAGCGTTTTGTCGCCAGCCCGTTTGGCAATGGCGAGCGCCTGTACCGCACGGGCGATCTGGCCCGCTGGCGGGCCGACGGCGCCGTGGAATACCTGGGCCGTCTCGACCATCAGATCAAACTGCGCGGCTTGCGGGTGGAGATCGGCGAGATCGAAGCGGCGTTGCTGGATCACCCTGCGGTCAACGAAGCCGTGGTCGTGGCCCGCGAACTCGCCACCGGCATGCAGCTCGTGGGCTATCTGGTGGCTGACGCGTTTGACGAAGAGCAACTGCGCGCCCAACTGAAACAACGCCTGCCGGACTACATGGTCCCGGCGCATCTGGTGACGCTGGACAAATTCCCGCTGTCGGCCAACGGCAAACTGGACCGCAAGGCCTTGCCTGAACCGCAGGTGCAGCAACGGGACTTCGAAGCGCCGCTGGACGGGGTCGAAAGTGAACTGGCCGCCCTGTGGCTAGACCTGCTCGGCGTTGAGCAGATCGGGCGTCGTGATCATTTCTTCGAACTCGGCGGGCATTCGCTGCTGGCGATTCAACTGGTGGCGCAGGTCCGTCGCGATCTCTCACTGGAACTGCCGCTACGCGCTCTGTTTGATGCGCCAGTGCTGGCCGATCTCGCCCAGTACCTGAGCAGCCGCGCCGAGCGTGCGGCGTTGCCCGCGCTGTTGCCCCGCGGCGAGCATGACGTTGCGCCGCAGTCGTTCGCGCAACAGCGGCTGTGGTTCCTCGCGCAACTGGAACCGGACAGCGCGGCCTACAACCTGCCGTGCGTGCTCAAACTGAGTGGCGCGTTGCAGGTCGACGCCTTGCAGCGCAGCTTTGACGCGTTGGCGGCCCGCCACGAAAGTCTGCGCACCTGTTTCCAGCCGGGCGAGCAGGGCATTGCGCTGCAACGCATCCTGCCGGTGAGCAGCGTGAAGATGGCGCGGCATGACCTTCGCGACATTGCCAATGTCGAGGCTGATTTCAGCGAACTGGCCCATGCCTTCATGAACCAGCCGTTCGACCTCGACGCCGAGCGCGCACCGTGGCGTGTGGCGCTGGTACGAGTGGCCGAAGATCAATGGCGGCTGCTGCTGTGCATGCACCACATCATCTCCGATGGCTGGTCGGTGCAGGTCATGCTGGAAGACTTCGCCACCCTCTATCGCGCCTTCTCCAACGGCGAAAACGCCAGTCTGCCGAGCTTGGGCGTGCACTACGCCGACTATGCGATCTGGCAACGTGAGGTGCTGAGCGGCAAGGAGCGCGAGCGTCAGTTGAGCTGGTGGCGCGAGGCATTGGGCGATGAGCACCCGGTGCTCGAGCTGCCCGCCGACCGTTCACGCCCGGCCGAGCGTGACGGTCAGGGCGGACGTCATGCGTTTGTGTTGCCCCAGGCGCTGGCTGACCAACTGCGGCAGACGGCGAGAACGCAAGACGTCACGCTGTTCATGCTGTTTCTGGCGTCTTTCGACACCCTGTTGTACCGCCTCAGCGGCCAGCGCGATCTGCGCATCGGCGTGCCGGTGGCCGGGCGTGCCGAGCTGCAAACCCAAGGGTTGATTGGTTTCTTCGTCAATACCCTGGTGCTGCGTGCGCAGGTCAGCGGCGATCAGCCGTTCACCCAATTGCTGGCGCAGGTCAAAGACAACCTGCTGGGCGCCCATGCCCATCAGGACCTGCCGTTCGAACAGTTGGTGGAGGCGCTGCAACCGGCGCGCAGCCTGAGCGTCAACCCGTTGTTCCAGGTCAGCTACAACCACCAGCAGCAACCGGACATGTCGCTGCTGCAATTCGACGGCCTGAGCTGCGAAGCGCAGCAGTGGGACATCAAGGGCGCGCAATTCGATTTGGTGCTAGGCACGTTCGAACATCAGGACGGCCGCATCAGCGGCTACCTGGACTACGCCATCGACCTGTTCGACGCCTCGACCGTGGAGCGCCTGTACGGCCAGTTGCTCACCGTGCTGAATGCCGTTTGCGCACAGCCGCAGACCGCAATTGGCGACCTGCCGCTGCTCAGTGAGGCCGATCTGGCGGCGCTGGATCGGTGGAATACGCCACCGTTCTCGCCGTATGCGGATCGCCCGATTCACGAACTGATCGCCGATCACGCCCGCTTGCGCCCGGAGGCGATTGCCCTGGTGCATGGCGAACAACGCCTGACTTTCGCCGAGTTCGACCGGCGCGCCAACCAACTCGCTCATGCATTGCGCGCCCGTGGCATCGGCACCGAGGTGCGGGTGGCGATTGCCATGGAACGTGGCGTCGATTTGTGGCTGTCATTCATGGCGGTGTTGAAAGCCGGTGGTGCGTACATTCCGCTGGACCCGGATTACCCGACCGAACGCCTGCGCTACATGCTCGAAGACGGCGGGGTGAAGCTGCTGATCTCCCACGACGCGGCGTTGAATCGCGTGCCGGTGGGTGACGTGCCGTTGCTCAATCTGGATCAGCTGGACGTCTCCAACGAACCGGTCACAGCACCGGGCGTTGTGATTCATCCGCAGCAG
>NZ_JAOCEA010000036.1:0-5383 GCF_029841165.1 Pseudomonas sp. GD03842
CGCTCAGCCAACCGCTCTTTAACAATTGAATCAAGCAATTCGTGTGGGTGCTTGTGTCGTAAGACTGAAGTCGCAAGATTATCAGCAACGCAAGTTACTCCACGAGAAATCATGGTTTAACCAACGATTGCTGAGCCAAGTTTAGAGGGTTTTCTCAAAACCCGATTGCAGTATTGAACTGAAGAGTTTGATCATGGCTCAGATTGAACGCTGGCGGCAGGCCTAACACATGCAAGTCGAGCGGATGAAGGGAGCTTGCTCCCTGATTCAGCGGCGGACGGGTGAGTAATGCCTAGGAATCTGCCTGGTAGTGGGGGACAACGTCTCGAAAGGGACGCTAATACCGCATACGTCCTACGGGAGAAAGTGGGGGCTCTTCGGACCTCACGCTATCAGATGAGCCTAGGTCGGATTAGCTAGTTGGTGAGGTAATGGCTCACCAAGGCGACGATCCGTAACTGGTCTGAGAGGATGATCAGTCACACTGGAACTGAGACACGGTCCAGACTCCTACGGGAGGCAGCAGTGGGGAATATTGGACAATGGGCGAAAGCCTGATCCAGCCATGCCGCGTGTGTGAAGAAGGTCTTCGGATTGTAAAGCACTTTAAGTTGGGAGGAAGGGTTGTACGTTAATACCGTGCAATTTTGACGTTACCGACAGAATAAGCACCGGCTAACTCTGTGCCAGCAGCCGCGGTAATACAGAGGGTGCAAGCGTTAATCGGAATTACTGGGCGTAAAGCGCGCGTAGGTGGTTTGTTAAGTTGGATGTGAAATCCCCGGGCTCAACCTGGGAACTGCATCCAAAACTGGCAAGCTAGAGTAGGGCAGAGGGTGGTGGAATTTCCTGTGTAGCGGTGAAATGCGTAGATATAGGAAGGAACACCAGTGGCGAAGGCGACCACCTGGGCTCATACTGACACTGAGGTGCGAAAGCGTGGGGAGCAAACAGGATTAGATACCCTGGTAGTCCACGCCGTAAACGATGTCAACTAGCCGTTGGAATCCTTGAGATTTTAGTGGCGCAGCTAACGCATTAAGTTGACCGCCTGGGGAGTACGGCCGCAAGGTTAAAACTCAAATGAATTGACGGGGGCCCGCACAAGCGGTGGAGCATGTGGTTTAATTCGAAGCAACGCGAAGAACCTTACCAGGCCTTGACATCCAGTGAACTTGCCAGAGATGGCTTGGTGCCTTCGGGAACACTGAGACAGGTGCTGCATGGCTGTCGTCAGCTCGTGTCGTGAGATGTTGGGTTAAGTCCCGTAACGAGCGCAACCCTTGTCCTTAGTTACCAGCACGTTAAGGTGGGCACTCTAAGGAGACTGCCGGTGACAAACCGGAGGAAGGTGGGGATGACGTCAAGTCATCATGGCCCTTACGGCCTGGGCTACACACGTGCTACAATGGTCGGTACAAAGGGTTGCCAAGCCGCGAGGTGGAGCTAATCCCATAAAACCGATCGTAGTCCGGATCGCAGTCTGCAACTCGACTGCGTGAAGTCGGAATCGCTAGTAATCGCGAATCAGAATGTCGCGGTGAATACGTTCCCGGGCCTTGTACACACCGCCCGTCACACCATGGGAGTGGGTTGCACCAGAAGTAGCTAGTCTAACCTTCGGGAGGACGGTTACCACGGTGTGATTCATGACTGGGGTGAAGTCGTAACAAGGTAGCCGTAGGGGAACCTGCGGCTGGATCACCTCCTTAATCGAAGACTCGGCTGCTTCGCAAGCTCCCACACGAATTGCTTGATTCATTGAAGAAGACGATAAAAGCAGCTTCAAGCTTTGAGCTACACGCTTTAAGTTTTAGGTCTGTAGCTCAGTTGGTTAGAGCGCACCCCTGATAAGGGTGAGGTCGGCAGTTCAAATCTGCCCAGACCTACCAGTTCCCCGGGGCCATAGCTCAGCTGGGAGAGCGCCTGCCTTGCACGCAGGAGGTCAGCGGTTCGATCCCGCTTGGCTCCACCATTTACTGGTCTGCGACTGCTTTTGTCAGAGCATAGAAATGAGCATTCCGCCCGTTGCGGTGGTGAATGTTGATTTCTAGTCTTTGATTAGATCGTTCTTTAAAAATTCGGGTATGTGATAGAAAGATAGACTGTGCACCGCTTTCACTGGCGGGGCACAGGCTAAGGTAAAGTTTGTGAATGCAAACTTTCGGCGAATGTCGTCTTCACAGTATAACCAGATTGCTTGGGGTTATATGGTCAAGTGAAGAAGCGCATACGGTGGATGCCTTGGCAGTCAGAGGCGATGAAAGACGTGGTAGCCTGCGAAAAGCTTCGGGGAGTCGGCAAACAGACTGTGATCCGGAGATGTCTGAATGGGGGAACCCAACTGTCACAAGACAGTTATCTTGCACTGAATACATAGGTGCACGAAGCGAACCAGGGGAACTGAAACATCTAAGTACCCTGAGGAAAAGAAATCAACCGAGATTCCCTTAGTAGTGGCGAGCGAACGGGGACCAGCCCTTAAGTTGATTTGAGATTAGCGGAACGCTCTGGAAAGTGCGGCCATAGTGGGTGATAGCCCTGTACGCGAAAATCTCTTGTCAATGAAATCGAGTAGGACGGGGCACGAGAAACCTTGTCTGAACATGGGGGGACCATCCTCCAAGGCTAAATACTACTGACTGACCGATAGTGAACCAGTACCGTGAGGGAAAGGCGAAAAGAACCGCGGAGAGCGGAGTGAAATAGATCCTGAAACCGTATGCGTACAAGCAGTGGGAGCCTACTTTGTTAGGTGACTGCGTACCTTTTGTATAATGGGTCAGCGACTTATTTTCAGTGGCAAGCTTAACCGAATAGGGGAGGCGTAGCGAAAGCGAGTCTTAATAGGGCGTCAAGTCGCTGGGAATAGACCCGAAACCGGGCGATCTATCCATGGGCAGGTTGAAGGTTAGGTAACACTGACTGGAGGACCGAACCGACTACCGTTGAAAAGTTAGCGGATGACCTGTGGATCGGAGTGAAAGGCTAATCAAGCTCGGAGATAGCTGGTTCTCCTCGAAAGCTATTTAGGTAGCGCCTCATGTATCACTGTAGGGGGTAGAGCACTGTTTCGGCTAGGGGGTCATCCCGACTTACCAAACCGATGCAAACTCCGAATACCTACAAGTGCCGAGCATGGGAGACACACGGCGGGTGCTAACGTCCGTCGTGAAAAGGGAAACAACCCAGACCGTCAGCTAAGGTCCCAAAGTCATGGTTAAGTGGGAAACGATGTGGGAAGGCTTAGACAGCTAGGAGGTTGGCTTAGAAGCAGCCACCCTTTAAAGAAAGCGTAATAGCTCACTAGTCGAGTCGGCCTGCGCGGAAGATGTAACGGGGCTCAAACCATGCACCGAAGCTACGGGTATCACGCAAGTGATGCGGTAGAGGAGCGTTCTGTAAGCCTGTGAAGGTGAGTTGAGAAGCTTGCTGGAGGTATCAGAAGTGCGAATGCTGACATGAGTAACGACAATGGGTGTGAAAAACACCCACGCCGAAAGACCAAGGTTTCCTGCGCAACGTTAATCGACGCAGGGTTAGTCGGTCCCTAAGGCGAGGCTGAAAAGCGTAGTCGATGGAAAACAGGTTAATATTCCTGTACTTCCAGTTATTGCGATGGAGGGACGGAGAAGGCTAGGCCAGCCTGGCGTTGGTTGTCCAGGTTTAAGGTGGTAGGCTGAAATCTTAGGTAAATCCGGGGTTTCAAGGCCGAGAGCTGATGACGAGTGTTCTTTCGAACGCGAAGTGGTTGATGCCATGCTTCCAAGAAAAGCTTCTAAGCTTCAGATAACTGGGAACCGTACCCCAAACCGACACAGGTGGTTAGGTAGAGAATACCAAGGCGCTTGAGAGAACTCGGGTGAAGGAACTAGGCAAAATGGCACCGTAACTTCGGGAGAAGGTGCGCCGGTGAGGGTGAAGGACTTGCTCCGTAAGCTCATGCCGGTCGAAGATACCAGGCCGCTGCGACTGTTTATTAAAAACACAGCACTCTGCAAACACGAAAGTGGACGTATAGGGTGTGACGCCTGCCCGGTGCCGGAAGGTTAATTGATGGGGTTAGCGCAAGCGAAGCTCTTGATCGAAGCCCCGGTAAACGGCGGCCGTAACTATAACGGTCCTAAGGTAGCGAAATTCCTTGTCGGGTAAGTTCCGACCTGCACGAATGGCGTAACGATGGCGGCGCTGTCTCCACCCGAGACTCAGTGAAATTGAAATCGCTGTGAAGATGCAGTGTATCCGCGGCTAGACGGAAAGACCCCGTGAACCTTTACTATAGCTTTGCACTGGACTTTGAATTTGCTTGTGTAGGATAGGTGGGAGGCTTTGAAGCGTGAACGCCAGTTTGCGTGGAGCCATCCTTGAAATACCACCCTGGCAACTTTGAGGTTCTAACTCAGGTCCGTGATCCGGATCGAGGACAGTGTATGGTGGGTAGTTTGACTGGGGCGGTCTCCTCCTAAAGAGTAACGGAGGAGTACGAAGGTGCGCTCAGACCGGTCGGAAATCGGTCGCAGAGTATAAAGGCAAAAGCGCGCTTGACTGCGAGACAGACACGTCGAGCAGGTACGAAAGTAGGTCTTAGTGATCCGGTGGTTCTGTATGGAAGGGCCATCGCTCAACGGATAAAAGGTACTCCGGGGATAACAGGCTGATACCGCCCAAGAGTTCATATCGACGGCGGTGTTTGGCACCTCGATGTCGGCTCATCACATCCTGGGGCTGAAGCCGGTCCCAAGGGTATGGCTGTTCGCCATTTAAAGTGGTACGCGAGCTGGGTTTAGAACGTCGTGAGACAGTTCGGTCCCTATCTGCCGTGGACGTTTGAGATTTGAGAGGGGCTGCTCCTAGTACGAGAGGACCGGAGTGGACGAACCTCTGGTGTTCCGGTTGTCACGCCAGTGGCATTGCCGGGTAGCTATGTTCGGAAAAGATAACCGCTGAAAGCATCTAAGCGGGAAACTTGCCTCAAGATGAGATCTCACTGGAACCTTGAGTTCCCTGAAGGGCCGTCGAAGACTACGACGTTGATAGGTGGGGTGTGTAAGCGCTGTGAGGCGTTGAGCTAACCCATACTAATTGCCCGTGAGGCTTGACCATATAACACCCAAGCAATCTGCAGGCCTAAGGCTCAGATTGCGGTGACTGTGAAGACGACACCCCGAAAGTTTGCACACAACGCACCGATCACATACCTGATACGCCAGGGCGCGGCCACAAGGTCACGACTCGGCACCCGGATTTCTTGACGACCATAGAGTGTTGGAACCACCTGATCCCATCCCGAACTCAGAAGTGAAACGATACATCGCCGATGGTAGTGTGGGGTTTCCCCATGTGAGAGTAGGTCATCGTCAAGATTCAATTGCAGAACCCCGTT
>NZ_JAOCEA010000037.1:0-2026 GCF_029841165.1 Pseudomonas sp. GD03842
CTTGGTGGGACGGAAATCACCTGGGCCACGGTTGCTGATGGTTTTCCAGAATTCGGGCAATTGGGCATGCCAGTAGTCGCTGGACATGGTGCTAGGACTCAGCGGCTCCGCCACACCTTCTGCGTGCTTCTCCAGCTCATACAATCGGTCAAATTTTCGATCACGATCCCAATAGAAAAACCATAGTTTGCCAAGGTCGGTGGACTTGTTTTGGTTGTCTTCTTGCTGACGCACAGCGTAGGGACGCAGGTAGCGGTCCACGCGATCAGTGCGGGCCACAAGCAATCCGGTCATGCTGTCTAGGGTTTTTGGAAGGTAATATCCATCGGATAACCCTGGCGTGCCCGGTACTCGGTAGCCACTGCGAGTACTGTCGCCATCCTCGCTGAATACAAAGGCTTCGGGGACTTCGGAATTATTGTCGAAGAACTGAAAGAGCTTTTGCAGAATGCGCTGCGCGTGAGTGGTGTTTTCGGCGTCCTGCCAGAGAAACAGATTGACGCCCAAGGTGGCTCCATTGCGTGCCGAGCTGATACCGCCAGCCGCACGATCATTCTTGTCGTTCGGTTGTTTAGGCGGAGCGAGGGCGAAGGAAGGCACGGGCCAGTAGGCGACGACGTCGCGAGCGGAGTGTCGAGCGGCAGCTCGAACGTTTATAGACGCGTTGTTACGGCGGGTATCAGCTCTGTCCGGATAGTCCTTTGGGTCTTGAGAGTAAATTGAGGAAAAATTGTCGCTTTTATTCTTGATCTTTCTCCAGATGGTCGATTGCTGGTGTGCATCAATCGCCAATCCTGCTGCTTTGATCTCCAATGAGAACGTGCGTTTGACCTTCTCGGAAAGTTCTACACGCTGCCTGTACTGCTCAACTTGTTGAGCGTCCTTATTAGCGATGGTTTGAGCGACGGCCTTGCCTGTCCAGTGGATGGTGAACAGGGCTGCTACCAATGCTGTTATCTGAGCAATGCCCAGCAGGGTTCCTTGTGGCAAATCGGTAATCTCCCGGCCTACAGTGTTTGCTTTCTCGACGACGTACCATACGCACCCCAGCCAGGCCTGAACGTGAATGCTCCGCTGAGTTGGCAGTCAATGACTTCACCTCCGCTACTGGTCGGGTCCCCGAGGCAAATGGGGTGTGTCATTCTTGATGCTCCGTGGTGTCGTATACGGGTTCAGGCGCATTGGGGTTTGCGGGATAAAGACCTGCATCCGCAGCTACAGAACCTACGGCAACAACCATTGCATATTGGGTTTTTTCTGGATAAAGATCTTTATTTCGAGTGTCACTTTCTGAGGGATTTAGCGGACTGTTGGCTGAGAATTTGATAAATGTCACACCCTCAGCTCTTAGTACGCAGGTGACAGGTTTTGAGTTTGGGTACTCTTCAGCTATCTCTTTTTCCGTTTCTGGCTCAAATCCCTGAGTGAGTTCCATGCCTTCCCATATGCCAGGTTGATCTGTTCTTATTGAAACTTCATAAACACCTAATTTTTTTGAAAATCTTAAGCTCGGCGCAGTGTCAGGCTGGTTGGAAAACTCTCCTAGAAAGCCGTCGCAGGGCGTTTCAGAGTTGGAGCAACCGATGAGTATTGACATGATTGCAATGCATATAATTGCAACCGGTGCGTGTTTTAGACTTCGATTGTTTTCGTTAAGTAACATCGGGCTTCCTTATGATTGTTTACATGCCTGCCTGATTGGCAAATACGTGCAGTGGGTGGTTTGGTGACAACGCCGCTGAGGCTTATGCCCTTCAGCATTTTGGCGACGGCAAGATCGCTCACTGAACCCCACCCGGTGCGCCGAATTTGAATGGATCGTCCCAGCGTGTTTTTGCATTTTTCGCCTTGGTGGCGTCGCTGGGTGGGCGAATCATTTGCACGGTGAAGCTCCCGTCGGTACCGGTGTAGACCACAGCGCTGATACCGCCGTCGAAGTAGCTGGCGATGGTGGCGAGGTTGATCTCCACCAGGGCGCTGCTGACGCCGGTGTTGCCCAAGCGGCGACCGATGTTGAACGCTTCAT
>NZ_JAOCEA010000038.1:0-1438 GCF_029841165.1 Pseudomonas sp. GD03842
TAGACTGACCCCAAAAAGTTGGACAAAAAACGTTAAAGACTCATCGCTTGAGTCCGAAACTGGATCGGACTCAGGCCGTTCAGCTTGAGGCTGATTCGCTCATGGTTGTAGTAATGGATGTAGTCCTCAAGTCCTGCCTGCAACTGCTCAATGGTTTCGAAGCGCTCCAGGTAAAAAAACTCACTTTTCAGTGTGCCGAAGAAGCTTTCCATCACGGCATTGTCGTAGCAATTTCCCTTGCGTGACATGCTCTGCTTGAGGCCTCTTCTGCTTAGCAAATGCCGGTATTTAACCTGACGATATTGCCAGCCCTGATCCGAGTGCAGCATCGGTGCCTCCTCAGGAGCCAGCCGCGCTACAGCGCTTTTGAGCATTTTTGACACCATCTCGAATACTGGGCGCCTACTGGTTTGAAACGCCACGATCTCACGGGTAAAAAGGTCCAACACTGGTGAAAGATAGAGCTTTTGCCCATTGATCTTGAACTCGGTTACGTCAGTGACCCACTTTTCATTAGGTCGGTCTGCGCTGAATTTGCGCGCCAACCGATTGGGAGCAGTCTCACCCTCCGGTCCACGGTAAGAGCGGTACTTCTTAACCTTGACCAACGATTTGAGTTCCATCGACTGCATGAGCCGTTGTACTGTCTTGTGATTGGCATACTCACCAAACGCCCTCAGGGCTGCGGTGATACGGCGATAACCGTAACGCCCTTTGTGCTGTTCATAAATGCGCCGTACACGAGCCTTGAGGTCTGCATGTTTATCCAAGGCAGATGCCTTGATCTGATAGTAAAACGTACTGCGCGCCAGACCTGCAGTGCGAAGCAACAGCGCTATCGGGTGCTTGTGCCTTAACCCTTGGATGACTTGCGCTTTTTGGCTTGCGCTGCATCTTGTTCCTGGATTAAGGCATCGAGCTTTTTTAGATAGTCATTTTCCGCCCGCAGGTAAGCCAGTTCTTCAAGCAGCTCTTTACGTGTGCGTTCCTCATCGGAGAGGCAAGGCTCTTCAGATTTTGGGGATGGCTTACGGGGCATGCTGGACATTCTCTCGCGATGTGGCTTCAGTGCATCGATACCACCGGCATGGTACAGCTTCTTCCATTCCCCAACGCTGTTTTGCCCGCGAATGCCAAAGAGGATGGCTGCTGCCTGGTCCGACAGGCCTTCTTCTTCGATCTTCCGCAGCACGCTGAGCTTGAACTGAGCGTCGTAGCGGCTGTATTTCCGGGCCAGACCGGATAGACCATGCTGTTGGTAGTTTCGCACCCAGCGCTGCAGAATCGAATGCCCGATACCATTTTTGACTGCAACCCCATTGAGGCTGTCGCTCGATAGGCACTGTTTGACCAGCTTGAGCTTGAACGCTGGACTGTATTTCATTTTGGCTACCTCCCTTAGGCTGGACGAGATGTCCAACTTTTTGGGGTCAGTCCA
>NZ_JAOCEA010000039.1:0-1262 GCF_029841165.1 Pseudomonas sp. GD03842
TGTATAGACCGGAGACATGGTGGACACGTGTGCGGAGACATGGTGGACACTTTTCGGCGAGATAGACTTGCCGAGAATTCACCATGTCTTGGAACGCGCGGGATGCTATGAGTCTGAAAGAAGAGTTCGTTGCCCTGGCCTTACAGCCCGATGCAAATCGGCGAGAGCTGTGCCGCCGCTTCAAGATAAGCCCCCAAACGGGCTACAAATGGCTGCGACGTTTTGAAAAGCTGGGCCTGTCGGGGCTGTCTGAACAATCCCGTCGACCACTCAGTAACCCTCGAAAAAGCACACCTGCGCTTGAGGAAAAGGTAATCACCTTACGCAAGCAGCATCCTAGATGGGGTGGACGCAAGATCAGTCATGTGCTCGATGAAGCGGTTGCACCCAGTACCGTTACCGAAATCCTGCACCGTCATGATTTGATCCTGCCCGAGGACAGTACGGCATCAAAACCTTGGCATCGCTTTGAGCATGCAGCGCCCAATGATCTTTGGCAGATGGATTTCAAGGGGTTCTTCCAAACCAGTCAGGGTGCCTGCTTTCCTTTGACGATGCTGGATGATCACTCCCGTTTTAATTTGATTATTCAAGCCTGCGCCAATCAGCGTGGCGTGTTGGTGCGCGAACATATGACGGAGGTATTTCGTCGATATGGATTGCCCGCGCAGATCAATACCGACAACGGTGCGCCTTGGGGGTCACCAAACAATCCGGGGCAATTGACCCCCTTGACCCTATGGCTCGTTCGTTTGGGTATCAAAATTACTTTCAGTCGACCTAGGCACCCACAAACCAACGGCAAGAACGAGCGTTTCCACCGCTCGTTGAAGGCCGAAGTATTGAGTGGACGAAGCTTCAAAAACCTGACTGAAGCCCAAGCTGCGTTTGACGAGTGGCGAGATATCTATAACCACCGCAGGCCCCACGAAGCCTTGAGTTATCAGGTGCCGATGGACCGATACCAATCCAGCCCACGACCGTATACCCAGCCTCTGGAAGAGTTTCAGTACAGCCCCAGCGACTTCTTGGCGAAGGTCAATGACCGCCGCTTCAGGTTCAAAAACCAATATTTCCGCGTCGCCAGGGCACTGAGTGGGTACGTGATAGCAGTCCGGCCCAGCACCGAGCGAGAGGACCTATTCGATGTTTACTTCTGCGGACACTGGTTGCGAAAAATCGACTTACGCAATCCACAGAAGGAGCGATAATGTGTCCACCATGTCTCCGCACATGTGTCCACCATGTCTCCGGTCTATACA